>NZ_JBEOZN010000007.1:0-147356 GCF_040298085.1 Streptosporangium sp. NPDC001681
CAGCCCCCTACCCCACGCTCTGCTGTTGTGGGGCTTGGGGGTTGACCTCGGTCTCTCTTTCTTCCCGCGGGGCCCCGCCCCCCTCTACCCGGCGGGCCCCCCACCCCAGCAGCAGCGGGACGATGTGCAGCCGCAGATGATCGACCAGGCCGGTCCGCAGCGCCTGCTGGACGATGGACGCACCGCCCATCACGTGGACCCGCCTGTCGCCGGCGGCGGCCGCGGCCGCTTCGATCGCGGCGGCGACCCCGCCGGTCACGAACGTGAACGTGGTGTCGCCCTTGCGCACCGCCTCGTGCGGCCGGTGGGTCACCACGAAGACCGGCATCCGGTAGAAGCCGTCGTCGCCCCAGCCGCCGGTCGCCTCGTACACCGACCGGCTTGTCACGACGGCGCCGGACGCGGCGAACGTCGCCTCGCTCAGCCGCCGCCCCTCGTCGTGCTCAAGCCACGCGTGCAGCCGCTCGCCGCCCTTGCCGAAACCGGGCCATGTGTCCAGGTCGGGACCGGTGACAAAGCCGTCCACCGACATCGAGATGTCCACCTCAACGATTGTCATGTCCAGGTAGACGCACTCCGGCCGGAATGTCACCGATGATTCGGCCGACTTTTTTCGTCGGTACAGGTATGAACGTTGCTGTGGACGCCACGAGGTTCGCGGACCTGACCCGCCGCTACCACCGCGAACTGCAGGTCCATTGTTACCGGATGCTCGGATCGTTCGACGCGGCCGAGGACCACGTGCAGGAGGTGTTCCTGCGAGCGTGGCGGTCCAGGGACACGTTCGAGGAGCGGTCCAGCGCCCGGACCTGGCTGTACCGCATCGCCACGAACGCGTGCCTGGACACCCTGCGGCGCACGACCCCGCCGCCGCAGCCGTACCCGGACCAGCTGCTCGACGAGCGCCCCGGCCCCGATGCGATGGCCGTCGGCCACGAGACGATCTCCCTGGCGTTCCTCGCCGCGATCCAGCTGCTGCCGCCCCGCCAGCGGGCCGTGCTCATCCTGCGCGACGTGCTGTCCTGGCCGGCGAGCGAGGCCGCGACGCTGCTCGACACGACCACGCCGGCGGTCAACAGCGCCCTGCAGCGGGCCCGGGCGACGCTGCGCGAGCGGTGGCCGGGCGGTCGTCTGGAGTGGTCACCCGTCGGCGAACCGGACCCGGCGCAGCGCGAGCTGCTGCAGCGGTACATCGCCGCGCACGAACGGGCCGACCCGCAGGCCCTGGTCGACCTGCTGCGAGAGGACGTCCGGCTGACCATCGAGCCCGGCGTCGGCGAGTGGACCGGCAAGGCCGCGGTCGCCCGGGCGCTGCGCCGGGACATGAACTCCCTCGGCCGGTGGCGGATGCTGCCGACGGCCGCGAACCGCCAGCCGGCGGTCGCCGCCTACGTCCGCGGCGCCGGTGACACCGCGTTCCGCCCCTTCGTGCTGATCGTGCTGCGCCCGGAGGCGGGCCTCCTCGCCGCGATGGACGTGTTCGAAACACCCGGCCTGTTCACCGTGTTCGGCCTCCCGGCGAGCCTGGACCACTAGGGTTTGGGGCGGCCGGGCTGGTACGTAGCCAGATGATTTTGAACGGCGGCCCAGGGGCCGTACGGAACGCTCAGGGTCGCGGGGTGGCGGCGAAGCCGTAGTTCTTAAGGGTGATGGCGTCGGACCTGCCGGCCATTCTCTCGACCAGACCGGCCCATGGCATGTGGGGTAGCAGTCTGATCGACAGGTTGCGCAGCCGGATGACCGACCGCGTCTTGGGCACGAAGCCGTTGACGCCGCCCGGCGGGAGCTTCTGGCTCTGCTGGACGAAGCCGCGCATCTCCCGCTCGTACGCGGCGAAGGCGGCCGGATGGTCCCCGCCCGCCTCGGCCAGCTCTCCGGCCAGCACGTAGGCGCCGACCACCGCCAGCCCGGTGCCGCCGCCGCCCAGCGGCGACGGGCTGTATCCGGCGTCGCCGAGCAGCACGACCCTGTCGCGGGACCAGGTGTCCATGACGACCTGGGTGGCCGCGTCGAAATAGAAGTCGGTGGCCGCCGCCATCTCCCTGAGCATGGCGGGCACCTGCCAGCCCGCTCCGGCGAAGACCTCGGCCACGATCTGCTTCTGCCTCCGCACATCACCGTGGTCGAGCGGCTTCGAGGCGAAGCCGAACAGGACCTTGACCTCCTCGGCCCGCCGGGACGGGCGCAGTGCCGCCACCCTCCTGCCCGGCATGTTGTGGAACAGCTCCCAGTGCTGGATGCCGAAGACGTTGGGCGCGGTGAAGTACGCCAGGTAGCAGCCGAGCTCGCGGCCGAAGCGCGACTCCTCGCCGAAGGCCAGGGACCGGGTCACCGAGTGCGCGCCGTCCGCGCCCACCACCAGGTCGAAGACACGCGACGCGGACCGCTCGAAGGTGACCCGTACGCCGTCGTGGGTCTGGGTCAGCGAGGTGATCGTGTCGTCGAAGACGTACTCCACCTCGTCCCCGGTCGCCCGGTGGAGGATGTCGACCAGGTCGCCGCGGAGTATCTCCACCTCACCGACCAGGCCGTTTCCACCGAGGAAGGAGGCGGGCATGTCGGCCACGCGCCTGCCGGTGGCGTCCACGTAGGACATCCCGCCGGAGTCGACGGCCGCGCGTCGGACCTCGTCAAGGAGCCCCATCCGCCTGACCACGTCGACGGAGACGCCGCGCAGGTCGACCGTGTGGCCCTGGGCGCGCGGAGCCGGGGCTCGCTCGATCACGGTCGGGGTGAAGCCGTGGCGATGTAGCCAGTAGGCCAGGGCGTGCCCCGCGATACCGGCACCGGAGATCAGAATGCTCTTCATAAGCGCTCCCTGCTGGACGATGCGTATACCGTACGCATAGTGCGCTTACCCTGTAAATTATGTCCTAGTGCACCAAAGTTACGGCAGTATGCGACCAGGTCATTGCGGAAATGGTGCACTAGGGCACCGGGAGGGCGGACAGTGGACGGGACAGAGCCTCCGTACCTGCGGATCGTCGCCGAGCTGCGGCGGCGCATCGCGACGGGGCGGCTACGCCCGGGCGACCGGGTGCCCTCGACCCGGCAGATCATCCAGGAGTGGGGCGTGGCGATGGCGACCGCCGGCAAGGTGCTGGCGACCCTGCGCCGGGAGGGGCTCGTGCGGGTCGCACCCGGCGTCGGGACCCTAGTCGCGGACGGCGCCGTCGCGGACACCAGCCCCTCCCGCAGGCCCGTGCCCGAGCTCACCAGGGAACGGATCGTGCGCGCCGCGATCGGGATCGCCGACGTCGAGGGGCAGGCGGCCCTGTCCATGCGCCGGATCGCGACCAGCCTGGAGGTCTCGGCGATGTCGCTCTACCGGCACGTTTCGGGCAAGGAGGAGCTGATCATGCTCATGACCGACACCGTGCTGGCCGAGTGCGCGCTCGATGAGTCACCGACGGGCTGGCGCGCCCGGCTGGAGCTGACCGCCAGGGCGCAGTGGGCCCTCTACCACCGTCACCCCTGGCTGGCGCAGGTCACCTCGTTCACCCGCCCGATGCCCACGCCCAACGCGATGGCCCAGGGCGAGTGGGCGATGCGCGCGGTGGACGGCCTCGGTCTCGACCCGGCCACGATGGTCCACGTGTACGCCACCGTGGCCAACTACGTACGCGGGACCGCGATCAACCTGGAGGCCGAGACCGAGGCCGTACAGCAGACCGGCATGACCGACCAGGAGTGGCTCGATTCGGCGGTGCTCCCGCGCATGGCGGAATTCCCGCTGCTGTCGAGCATCCCGCCCGACTCCCTCGACCTGGACACGCTCTTCGAGTTCGGACTGCGACGCCTGCTGGACGGCCTGGAGGTGTTCATCGAGGCCCCCGGTCCCGGCCTTTCTCGCGGCCAGGACGCCACGTCCCTTCATGGAGATCGTCAAGGGACGTAGATCGGACCCCGGCGAACGTGGGCGGTCACCGCGCCAGGGGGTCCGAAAGTCACGGTCGAAGTGCTCCGAGGAGACGTAGACGACATTCTCGGAGCTCGTGCGAGGTCGATGATCTGAATTCCGGGCTTCAACCTCGGTAGCGGCACGGGACCTTCGCCTATGACTTCAGACGAACAATGCCCCCGCCAGGTGAGCGGGGGCATTGTCATCATGTCCGTGAGACGATCGTCGGCTCAAACACCTCGGCAGGTATAGGAGTTCAGCTTGACCGTCTGATTGGAGGAGAAGGAGAACCACAGATTTCCGTTGACCGTGTTGTTGCTCCTGACATAGCTCACACCATTGACGGTGAGATTCACCGAACAGCGGTAGGGGATGCCGTACTGGTCCCAGTCGATTCCATCGTTCCAGTAGCCGCCCTTGTGCTGGCCCGGGCCGATCGATGAGGTTATCCAGGGGCCGCTGTCACTGTCTTTCCGGCGGATGGGCCACCATGTATTGGTGTAATTATAGATGTCGCCACATGGCGGCACCGTGCACTTCGAAAGTACCTTGGCCTGCCCCGCCGAAGCGGATGTGACCAGCCCCGCCGAAGCGGACACGGTCGGCAGGATCGCGGTGAGCGAGGCCACCATGACCACGATCATGGCGAGACGAGAAGTGAAACGACGTGCGTTCATCGGACTCCTGGACGTCTTCATTGGGCGAGATCGCTGGGAGACATGTGGCGGATCGGTGCTCGTCGGATCCGCCAGGTCCGGCAAGGTGATCAGTTCAGCGATCTGCGAGTTGTTCGGAGGGTGATCACTCCGTCAAATAATCGGTTACAGAACAGGCGTACGGAAACCTGGAAGCTTCCAGGGTTGACGAAGAGCCGTCCAGACACCCAACGACGACGGCACCGATGCGTCCGCGGGCCAGCACAGGGGCTCCGAGCTCATCGAGGCCGAGGGCGGCGGCTTCCTCCACATCCGGGAACTCGAAGTCGACGTCTCCGGCATGGAAGATCACGAACGGGCGATACTCGACCGCTTCCACCGGTGGTCACTGCCCGAGGTTCGGAGCACCGCCGAGCGGGTCATCCCGCTCGGCCTGGCCGGGCTGATGGAACGTCTGCTCGCCGGCGACATCCCACGCGAGCCCGTCAACTTTCCCTGGCACCACCCCGACCGACTCGGCCGGATTACCGTCGCTCCGACGGCCTCGCTCATCGACCGGCAAAAGGCATACGGAAACGCTGCTCCCGCCGGTGGACCCGACCTGCGACAAGGGCCCACACCGACGATCGGATCGGGGTGAGCCCTCGCGTCGCGTCAGTCGCCGTAACCGCCGAGGGGGATGTTGACCTGCTCGTTGCCGTCGGGTGCGTCGTCGTTCGACGGGGGCGGCGCGGGCCGGCAGCTCTGGCCGCAGCCGCCGAACCGTGCCGAGTTGATCGGGGTGAACGACGTCGGCTCGACGTTCCTCAGCGCCGCCAGCATCGTGTCCTTCCAGATCGGGCCAGGGATACTGCCGCCGAAGACCGAGCCGTAGTAGCGTCCGCCGATCGTGACGCCGGTCAGCTTGTACTTCTGCGAGCCGCGCGGGTCGCCGATGCTGACCGCGCCGGCCAGGTCCGGGGTGAACCCGGCGAACCAGGCGGTGGCGTAGCCGTCGGTGGTGCCGGTCTTGCCCGCCGCGTCGCGGCCGATGCCGCCGACCGCCCGCATCGTGCCCTTGGTGAACACCCCGGACAGCACGTCCGCCGCCGCGTCGGCGACCTCGGGGTCGAGCGCCTGACGGCACTTGGGCTGGTATTTGGAAATCTTGCCGTCGCGGTCGGTGATCTGGGTGATCGCCATCGGCGCGCAGTACTTGCCGCGCGCGCCGATCGCGGCGTACGCGTTCGCCACGGTCACCGGGTCCATCTCGTTGATGCCGAGCGTGAACGTCTCGTACTCCTGGAGCGCGAGCCCGTCGGAGCGGTGGATGCCCAGCGACTTGGCGATCTTGACCGTGTCGCAGAGCCCGACGTGCTGCTCCAGGGTCATGAAGAAGGTGTTCACCGAGCTCCAGGTGCCGGTCTGCAGGGTCCGCCAGCCGGGTGAGCCCTCGTCGTTGGTCACCGTGTGGGTCGGGTCACCGATGTTCTCGCCCTTGCAGTTCTTGAACGCCGAATAGCCCGAGGCGAGGTAACCGGCGCCGACGTTGAAGCCGTCGTCGACCTTCATGCCCTTGTTCAGCGCGTTGAGCAGCGTGAACGTCTTGAAGGTCGAGCCGGCCTGGAAGCCGACGCCACCGCCGTGCGCGGCGTCCGCGACAACGTTGTAGGAGATCTCGTTCCTGGCCTTGCTCTGACCGTACGCCCGGCTGGCCGCCATGGCCTTGATCGCCCCGGTGCCCGGCTGGACCAGGGCCTCGGCCGCCACCGGGTTGTCGGTGGGGTTGACCCACTTCCTGATCGCCCGGTCCGCCGCCGCCTGCATGGTCGGGTCGATGGTGGTCCTGATCGTCAGACCGCCTCGGTTGAGGAACGCCAGGCGTTCCTTGGCAGTCTTCCCGAAGTCAGGATTTTTCAGGATCTCGTTGCGGACGTAGACGCAGAAGTACGGATAGTCGCTGGCCTCGCAGCCACCGGGCAGCTTCGTACCCTTGTAGCCGAGCTTGGTGGCCTTCGCCTCAGCCGCCTCGGCCGTGGTGATCTTGCCCAGCTCGGCCATCCGGTTCAGCACCACGTTGCGCCGGTTCAGCAGCCGCTCGCGCTGCTTCGCCCCCAGGTTGGGGTCGGTGGCGTTGGGGTCCTGCACGGCGCCGGCCAGTGTCGCCGCCTGCGGCAGGGTGAGCTCGGCCGCCGTCACGCCGAAGAACCGCTTGGCCGCCGCCTCGACGCCATAGGCACCCGCGCCGAAGTAGGCGATGTTCAGGTACTTCTCCAGGATCTCGTCCTTGGAGTACTTCTGCTCCACCGCCATCGCGTGGCGCAGCTCGTTGAGCTTGCGCGCGTAGCTGGCCTCCAGCGCCTTGTCCTTCTCCGCGTCGGTCTCGGCGGAGTTGAGCAGCACCTGCTTGACGTACTGCTGGGTGATGCTGGAGCCGCCCTGGCTCACCCCGTCCGCCTGGAGGTTCTTGGCGAACGCGCGGAGGGTGCCCTCGATGTCGATCGCACCGTGCTCGTAGAACCGGTAGTCCTCGATCGAGACGATCGCGGTCTTCATGACCTCGGACACCTTGTCGAGCTTGACGACCTCGCGGTACTCCTCGTAGAACCGTGCGATCTCCCTGCCCCTGGCGTCCTGCACGACGGTGACCTCCGCCGGCGGAGGTTCGACGAGCTCCTCGGGGTTGAGGTTCAGCCCGTTGGTCGCCGACACGATGCCGAGCCCCGCACCCCCCACGGCCGGTAGTGCGATCCCCGCGACCAGCACCCCCGCCGCCGTCCCCACGGCGGCAAGACGCATGATCTTCGACACGGCCCCTGACTGACCCTTACCCCGTTCCGACATAAGCGTAGATTCTAGGCTTTAACCCTGTTCTGTGCACATAAAGCGCTTTCTGCCACATAGCGCACAGCGCCAGCCATCCCCAGGGGCGGCCCAGATCATCCGGCGGGAAGAGAGTTCTAGATCATCTGCGAACACACAGCCTAGGGGAACTTCCCGACGCCGCAGGCGAGGTTGGCGGCAGCGCCCCGGGAGCGCCAACCGCCCGGCGGGAGCCTCGGCGATCCCGCCAAGACGCTCAGCTCGTGGCGGAACCGACCGCCAAGCAAAATCCAAGTGACATCCAAGGCGCCGGGAGCAGACTCCTCCACGAGGTCTCCTGGGAGGATAAATCACAAAAAGTCGCCTTTCAGCCCGAATATCACATTCGCCATCCGGCTGGCGAAAAGAAGTCCGGGCACCGCGGCGAGAGCGTGGTGGTCCGCACCGCCTCATCACGCGTTCGCACGACAGGCCGCTTGCCGCGCCCGTTCCCGCCATTCCGGTACGACTTTCCGCGCCCAGAAAACACAGCACAAGAAGGAATGTCATGAGAGTACGCAGAGTCGCCGGTGTGGCGGCCGCCGCCGCCCTGGCCGGTGGGCTTCTCACCACCGCGCTCCCGGCCTCGGCCGTCACCGAACCCGACACGGTCACCATCACGAACAGCAAGCTCCTGGCACCGTGGGAGGGCGCCTCCCTGTGGCTCAAGTGCCCCGACTCCCACCCGTACTTCCTGAAGACTGGGTGGGAGGGTCCCTACGTGAGCTCGGTGTCGCCGCCCGCCGGAATCCGGGGATACAGGCAGCAGGCGACGTTCTTCTTCAACAACTCCGGGACCACGCAGTCCAAAACGGCCTCGATATGGATGAAGTGCACTCCGGTGAAGCCGTTCTAGTTTCGGTGTGGGGCGGCACCGGCGCAGCCACCGTGAGCGGTGACCCGGTGCCCGCTTCGCACTGATCTTGCCTACTTTTCGCTGTCGCGATTGATGAGCCGGTACCAGGCGTTGGCGTCGATCACCGCCGCACCCGCGGGACGAACGCAGTGGGATGGTGACCGGCTCATGTCTCCGGTCACCGAGGGTTTCCAGAGGCCGATGTTGGCCTGCGGGCCAGCGTAGGCGCGCAGCAACGCCGGGACGTTCGCCGCCGGGTCGAGCGTGTAGGAGTAGAACGAGCTCGGCGTGAAGGCGGTTCTCCTGGGCGGATCGGACTCCGGGGCGGCTCATCTGCGGTTTCGTGCGAGGAGCAGGCGCTCCATCCGTGACGGCCTGGGAAACGTTCATGTCCGAGGCCGCTGTCGAAATGCCTCGGGGCCGTGGCCACGGTCGGTGCCGCGCGAAGTCCGGCGTCCTCCGCGTCCGGCATGCCTACGTTCACCCTCGGGTCGCGATGCGCATCCCAACAGTTCGGTGACCGGCTGTGGCAGGACGAATCGGCGCGAGTGGCCGGCCTGGTTTCGAAGACCGGGCATCCACCACGGCAAGCGGGCTGCAAGCGGGCTGCACACAATGGCTGGCATGAAAGCCTCCCCCACCGGACGCCTCAGCATGCCCCTCCGGCTTGCCGCCGGCGTGACCCTTGTGTTCCTGACCGTCACCGGATGCGGTGCCGGCGTTGACACGCTCCAGAGTGATCAGCCCGTTCCGGAACGCGTGACCAGCACAGCGACCGCCGAGACCCCCCAAACCGCCGAGACCACCCAGCCCACGGAGAACAGCGAGCCCACGGAGAGCGGCGAGCCGGCCGAGACCACGAACGAGCCGGACGACCCGGGCCAGGCCCAGGAGGCTGTGCAGCCGGGTGGAACCCTCACCGACGGCAGCACCGTCGCGGCCGAGCTCACCCGCGCCGGGCAGCGGGACAAGTTCACCCTGGACCTGGGCGGCACCAGGGAGTTCTACGTCACCGACATGTCCGGCGACGACATCCAGCTCCAGGTGTTCTCCGAGGTCGACGGTAAGCCGGTCGGCCCGTCCGACATCGCTCTCAGCTGGGGCACGTCGGTCATCAAGTTGACCAAGGCGGGCAAGTACCGGCTGGAGGTCTTCGGGAGCACGAACGTCATCGGCCCGTACAGCCTCAGGGTCGCGACGGTGAAGATCCGCACGTTCCCGGCGACGATCGGCCTGCAGATCGGCGAGGGCAACCCGGACGGCGCGGGACGGCTGGACGTCCCAGGACGCATCGACCGCTTCGAATTCGACGCGGACGGCGCGTCGGCCATCAAGATCCTCGGTGGGGCCGGGGCGTGCACGGCTATCGAGCTGGAGCTCACAGATGCCGCGGAGAAGAACATCGCCGGCCCACGGCAGCCCGTCCCACTCTGCGGATACGAGTTCGACATCCCGCTCTCCAATGGAGACGGCAGGTATGCGCTCGTGGTCAGATCAGGTACGGCGAAGACCGGGGCCTACTCGTTCCAGATCGCGCGGGCGGGTTGAGCGTCGGCCGGGCGTCTGGTCGTGGTCACCAGGTAACCGGAGGATGCCCCGGCCTTCAGGACTCCGTCCCCCAATTCGTTTTCGATCTCCGCGACCTGCGTGTCCGGCACCGGATGACGACGCTGGACGTCGACCGGAGATAATTGAGCAACGGAGTCCTTCAGGCCGGGGAGGATGTCACGTGCCTGTGCCGGTCCCGCGTCAGGACCGGCTCAGGCTCCCGCGATACTCCAGCCCGCCGGCGCCCTCCTGGCCCACGAAGTCCAGCGTCGCCGGGTCCTTCAGAGTGAGGGTCATGTCTCCCCCAATACACTGATTCCGCTGCATGCGGGTCAGATCGAGCACATTCCCGGCCCTGACCCGGGTCAGCATGACCTGCTGCTCGCACGCATCGGCCCGCCACGTCCCGGCCGACTGGTCACTCAGCAGGATGAGCGTGACCGCGACGGTCTTCTCCCGGACGTCCTGCGAGACGACCTGGCCCGTCCACGTCCCGGCGAACGCCTCCGGGACTCCGCCTCCCGGCTGGGCCGAGGGCGACGTCGATGGCGGTGTCGACGGTGGTGGTGTCGACTGCGGCATCGACTGCGGCGGGGAAGCCGGTTGTTTGCCTGCGGCCGTGCGTGATCCGGAGTCCCTGCCGCTACTGGTAACGGCCTCCGGCCTCGCCGCGCCGTCGCCGGAGGAGCCACCGAACGCCCCTGTCGCGTACAGCGTCACCGCCGTCGCGAGCGCCGCTGCGATGCCGGTGACCGCGATCAGCACGGCAGGCCTCCGTCCCCGTCGGGGCACCGGCTCACCACGCCGCGGCTCCGTTTCCTGCACCGCCGTATCGGAACGGCCGAGATGGCGGGTGGGGGCCGGGCCGTACGCGGGTCCGGCCGGACCCTGTGCTCCGGACGAATCGGCTGGAAGCAGCCTGGTCGGCCCGGGACCGGCCGCGACCGGAACCTGATCCGCCCGGCCGCTCCAGTCAGCGGGAAGGTAGGCGGTGGGCACCGGGCCGACGTCGGGGACCGTGACGGTGGGGGCTCCGGTGTCGACCAGGCGGATCATGAGCGCCCGGGCGGAGGGGCGTACCCCGGGGTCCTTGGCCAGACAGACGGCCAGCGTCTCCCGCAGGGGCGATGGAATGTCCGTGAGGTCGGGCTCGGCGTTGAGTATCCGGCTGAAGACCGCGGCAACGGTGTCGCTGCCGAACGGCGCCCGGCCGGTAGCGGCGTAGACCATGGTCGCGGCCCAGGAGAACACGTCGGCCGCGGGTGATCCGTGCACGCCGTTGAGCTGCTCGGGAGCCATGTACGGCGGGGTGCCGGACATGGCCGAGGGCATCGTGCTCGCGTCGAGCAACTGGGCGATGCCGAAGTCGACCACCCGCGGGCCGTCCGGGCCGAGCAGCACGTTGGCCGGTTTGAAATCCCGATGGATGACTCCCGCACTGTGGATGGCGGCGAGCGCGGTAGCCGTGGCGACCGCCAGGCGATCGAGGTCGCCGCCACGAAGGGGACCCTCGTCACGCACTCGATCCTGCAGTGCGGGACCCGCGATGAACTCGCTCACGACGTAGGGGTCTGGCCGGTCGGTCTCCGCCTTCAACACCCGGGCTGTGCAGAAGGGGGCCACCCGCAGTGCCGACTGCAACTCCCTGGCCAACCGGCGGCGCGAGTCGGGATCCGCGCCGCTGCGAAGTACTTTGATCGCCACCCGCTCGCCGGACCGGTTCCACCCTTCGTAGACGATCCCCTGCCCGCCCTCGCCCAGACGTCCGACGATCTCGAACTCCCCCAGCACGCGCGGGTCTCCCGGCTCCAGCGGGCCAGCGGGCATCGGCTCCTCCATGCACGGTCGTCTCCACACATTAGCGATGCGAGACCCGCCCCACCATGGTCCTTTATCAGGGCGATGACCAAGGAGCCGGCATGGCGGGGGAATCGGGCTACTGGAGCTTCGCCGAGGCAGCCGCGGGACATGGGAGCCACCAGGTTGGCATATGTATACGACAGAGACCCTCCCGAACAGACCGGAAGGGCCTCTTACTTTGAGCCGCCTTGGGGAATCGAGCCCCAGCCACCTGCATTACGAGTGAACGACACGTCCCGGCTCGGCGGGCTCATGCCCTGGTCGGGCGATAGGTACGGGGCCGTGACGTGTGATCGCGCAAAACGGCGTTGCTGTAGTGCGCCACGAGGCGCTGGGTGACCGAGTGGAGTTGGGAATCCTGAACCGGGAGGCTCCGCACTCTGGCGTTATGCCTGCCTGACCGGGCTCCGGGTGACTTATCGAAGGGTGACGCGGTCACCCTTCGGCGCGTGAACCGGCGAGTGGTTGGCGATGTACGACGCCAGCGCTCCCGTGTCGTCCGGTCCGCCGTGGTACACGTTGGTGCTCCCCTGCCAGGCCGGGAAACCCTCCTGGCCGCCCATCAGGTTGTAGTTGGCCGCGATCTTGATCACCTGGGTGTCGGACACCGGAGCACCGTTCAGCGTGAGTTCGGTGACCGCTGTGCCGGTCAACGTATAGCGAAGCGAGGCTGACGGGGTCAGTACCCCGACCGTCGGGCTCGCGTACCCCAGCAGCTTCTTGAGCTGCGCGCCGGTCATCGCGTGTACGTCGACGGCGAACCCGGCGGGCTGAACGGCCCACAGCTCCTCGGCAGTGACCGGACCCGCCTTCAGGCCCGCCTGGGGCGCGCGGATCGCATGCCTGCTGACGAGGGCGACCTGTGCGCCGGAGACGGCCTGGACCGCTTCCAGTTGGGCGTCGGCGACCAGTTCGGCCAGCGGGCCGCCCATGGTGGTCCGCGAGATGTCCTCGGCGGCGACGCCGACCGTCGTGCCGGCACTCAGCGGGCCGCACTTGAAGTAGTAGATGATGTTGGACTTGAGTCCGTCCGGCTGATTGATCTCGATTCGGATCGAGGTCTTGCCCGACTCCCAGTCCCACTCGACCGTCTCCAGCACGGTGGTGAAGACGGCGCCGTGGTCGGCCGGCACGTTGACGGTCTTCCACTCCTGGGTGCCGACGAGACGGTACCGAACCGTCTGCGCGCCAGCGGGAAGCCCTTCGAAGTAGCCGTGAATCTTGAAGGTCACCGGGCACTTCACCGCGGTGGTCCGCTCGAAGGCGATGCTGGCCTTCCGCACCAGGTTCGGGGCAGGTTCTTCGTCGTCCTGCCGGGTAGGAGGCGGCGTAGCCGGGTCGTTCGGCTTGTCGGCCTCCTGGGCGGCGGTGGCCACGCTGTCCCACACGTCGCCGGTACCCTGCCCGTCAGCGGTACAGGTGACGGAGAACGGGATCTTCTTGGAGGTCTTCTTCACCGGGCCGGCCAGGCGAACCGCGCCCCAGCCACGGGCGTCGCCGGTGGCCTTGATCGACGTGGACAGCCGAACGGTCTTGAGGCCCTTGCCGCCGACCTTGTAGACCTTGGCTCTGCTCTTGTCCCCGTCACTGAAGGTCCACGCGTACTTCAGCGCCACCGGCGCCTTGACCTTCACCGTGATGGACAGCGTCACGGTCGTCGGGCAGGCACCGGTATGGGCCCTGGGTGAAGCGGAAGCCGTACCGAAAACAACCGGATTCGGGGCAGCCTGCGCCCCCGAGGAAAAGGCGCCGGATGCCAGGGCGATAACAGCCACCAACACCCCGATTCGGCGCCCAGACCTACCTGATAATCTCACAGTGTTCCCCTCTTGCGACCTGCGACGACGAATCGCGACAGATCTAGATATACAAGGAATAACGGATTAGCCCGTTCCCTTGGAGGAACAGATGCTAGCCGGACCGGCCGACAATTCCACGAGGACCGAAAGGTGGAAGGTTCGAGCGCTTCGAACGGCACTCGCAAATCTCAGTGACCATGAACGTCTACACGCAGGTCCCGCCCCCGGAGACCCGCAAGGCGCTCGACCGGCTGCACAGCAGCTTCGAGAGCCACTGACCTCGCCACTGCTGAAGACCAGAGAAGCCTTCCAAGATCATTTCGGAAGGTGGCTGAAGTGGTTCAGACACACATTCCGTGAAACCGGCAGGGCTGGACGACCGACGGGACTGTCAACGCGGATCAGGGCGGTTCGCCCGCAGGATGGGCAGAGCCCTCCATGAAATATGCGCCAAAACCTGAAAAATGACAGTGGGTGGACGGGCCGCGCGGTAGCGATACTCCTTTTTGTGCCAACGTGGTCTTTGCCGGGTGTGGCTAGGGGGCGCGGATCTCGTAATGGAGGTTGTCGACGCAGGCTGATCCGCACTCTCGCGCGTGGATGGTTAGCGATAGCTGCCGGGATGTGTCTGCGGACATGCTGGGCGACCGGTGGCCCGATGGCCCGTCGCCGGGCGGGCTGAACGAGCCATGAGCGTGTGCTGAACTGTTCGGCATGGAATATCCCCGACTCCTTGACTGCCTCGCGGCCGACTTCGGCCGCCTGCGGGCCGTCGTGCCGACCGACCCAACCGCGGTGGTGCCGAGCTGTCCCGGCTGGACCGTCGCCGACCTGACCCGTCACATCGGCGAGGTGTACCTGCATAAGATTCTGGCCATGCGCGGGGACGCCGAACCGGACCCGTGGCCGCCGAAGGAGCTCGCGGACGAGGAGCCGATCGCGCTGCTCGACCGTGCGTACGCCGGGCTGCTCGACGAGTTCGGCGCCCGTAAGCCGGGGGATCCGGCCGGCTCCTGGTACACCCCGGATCAGACCGTCGGCTTCTGGATCCGACGGATGGCGCAGGAGACGGTCATCCACCGCATCGACGCCGAGCTCGGCACCGGGCAGCCGGTCACGCCGGTCCCGGCAGACCTCGCCGTCGACGGCATCGACGAGCTGCTCAAGGTCTTCGTGGCATACAGCGTCGCCGAGTGGGGCGACTACTTCACCGACATCCTGGCCGGCTCGCCGGGCCGGACGTACACGGTGCGGACCGACGGCGCGGCGTGGCGGGTGCGGACCGGCCCGGGGCTGTTCGCCGTCGAAGACGGCGCTGACGACGACGCGGCCGACGTGACCGTGAGCGGCCCGCCGACGGCCGTGCTCCGCTGGATGTGGAACCGGGAGAGTGCCGGCGAGCCGAGCGGCGTGACGGTCGAGGGCACCCCTGAGGCGGTCGAGGAGCTGCGGCGCTGCATCGTCATGGCGACGCAGTGAGGCCGGTCGGTCGGCACGGCGTGCTGAGCGATCGGGCCGCCTGCCCCTTACCCAACTCGGCGGTCCGATCCGCACCGGGCTCAGGCGGATGACCGCCCAGGCCTCCTGACGCCTTCGTGGTTCACACCAGCCTGATCACTCCGTGACACCTTTTCTGGCACACATTTCGTGGAGGGCTCTGCCCGTCCTGCGGGCGAACCGCCCTGATCCGCGTCGACAGCCCCGTCGATCGTCCAGCCCTGCCGGTTTCCCGGAATATGTGCCAGAACCTGTTTTCATCCGTCGTTGACACTGGCTCGTCTTCGCCGATGAGTCCGGCCGGAACCTGAAACCGCCCAAGCCGCAAGGGGCAGCCCCCGGCGTCGCGGGTGTCTTATCGCGGCCATGGGCGGACGGCCTCTCTGCTCCTGTTCGGGTTGTGCATAGCAGCGTTCCTGGATCGTCAGCGGATTCAGGATGCCGGGAAGAGGTGGAAGCACTCCGGCCTCGTGTTCACCACGAAGAACGGGACCCCGGTCGAGCCGCGCAACTTCTACCGGTCCTTCGAGCGCTACTGCGAGAAGGCCGAACTTCCCCGTATCCGCGTCCACGACACCCGGCACACCTGCGCCTCGCTCCTGGCCGCGCTCGACGTTCACCCCCGGGTCGCGATACGCACCCTCCGGCACTCGCAAAGCTCGGTGACCATGAACGTCTACACGCAGGTCCCCTCACCGGAGACCCGTAAGGCGCTCGACCGACTCGGCCAAAGCCTCGACGGCCAATCACCGTCCAAGCAGGACAGAAAAGGACTCTTCCGGATGACCTGAGAGGAACTCTTGAGCATTAGCCGGATCCAACGCTTGATCAGCGGTTAAACCAAGCTCTCGCGGAGGGGAGAAGCAGTAGAACGACCACTATGACCGGCAGAACCACGTTGATATTCAGCAAGCTACGCATGCTGAGATCGGAATCCAAAGCAAGCACGGAGACGAAGCCAAGCGCCATGAGGGTTTCGAGCGCGAGCACGGCGATTCGGTCTCGCCTTTCACGATAGATCCACTTACTTGCCAACCAACCGGTCAGGACTGCGATAACGACGCAGAAGCCAACGGACAACAGCACAAGCCCGGAGTTCACGTCGTCAGCTGAGTTCACGAAGACAAAGACGAGCAGCGCACCACCCGCCAGCGCTTGCACTGCCTGGAGCGACACAATGAACTCGGCGACCTTCATCACGCGCGGCATGTGTTGGGTCTTGCCTGTCTCAACCACGGGAACCTCTTGAGGGGTAGGAGATCACCGGCAATCCCCCTAAGTGTATGGCCTAGATCACATCCGCCAAAGGGCCGGCCTCGCCGCCGCGGCTAGGCGAAGCACAGTTCGCCCGACTGCAGGCCGCACTGCTGCAGGGGCCGACCGCGCACGGCTGGGACGACCAGTAGCAGCACACCCCATCCCACAGACACTCACGCTTAACCTGTAGAAACAGGATCACACGAAGGTCAACTCATACACCACTCCGCTGGACGTGACCTAGGACTATCAGAGAAGTTGCGGCTTGGCATGGTCTGTCTGCCGCTTCCTCCATTCGATGCGTACGGCGCGGACGATCAGGTAAGTCAGTAGCAGTACACCTATGACGAAGGCGCTCACGCGGATAGCGGGGGTCTTAAGTTCTCCTGACGCCCCTTTGAACACGACGAATACCCCCAGATAGAGCAGGTAGCCTCGTCCGCCGAACCATAGGTGGACACGGGGAATGCCGCTGAGGACCATCAAGCTGAGAAGTGCGTAAGCAAGGATCAGGAAGAACGGCGCGGGCTCCATTAGTGGCCCAAACACGAGGTAGGCCGCTCCACCTACGGAGCCGATCAGCGACATTACGATCGCGACCACCTGTTGCGGCTTGGACAGCGCGTTGAACCACGACGAAGGCCGATCCGGGGAATTCACGAGATCAATCTTGCACGGGACGACAATCCACCGCCAGATGTGGCCCGGGTACACCCACCACCGACATGGCCATGTAGACGGTCCCGCCCTGGGCTCAGTCACGCGGTTAGACACGCAGAAGGCCCCCACGATCTTCGTGGGGGCCTTCTGACCTGAAGCCGCCTTGGGGGAATCGAACCCCAGACCCCTTCATTACGAGTCAGAACACGATCGTCCAGAACCGTCCACCGCCGTCTTCTGGGCCTGGTCAAGCGGGTGTTACGGAGTCCCTTAGTCCATGGTCGTCCAGGACCGTCCAGACCTGTGGTCAGCACCCGCGTTAGCAAGATCATGCCGATGGTGGCCGGTTACGTCTGAGGCTGAGAGTCCCGTACCCGGTCGCGTACCACCGCGGCGCCCAGCCAACGGTCATGAAGAACCCGGCCTTCGGGATCGAGGAACATCCACAGCCCGCCCGCGAGGAGACACAACAGCCCGACGTCGGGAACGAAAGCGAGGAGAGGAAAGACCAGCGTGCGGAGCACGGTCCTGCCCGCGCCCAGCCGTCCACCCGTCCGCACGGCGATGACCCGAACACCCAGCAACCGCTTGCCCAGCGTCCGCCCCCACAGAGCGTGCTGTACCCCGAAGTAAAGGAACAGCCCGGACAAGATGACCAGCTCCTCGAGGTCCGTACCGACCTGAAACAGGTCGACCTGCACCAAAAGCCCGAACCCCATCCGGAACCCGGAGCCGAGGCCGATCAAGGGCCAGACCGGTCCCACGACGACACCCAGGACGGCAACAGCGATCAGATAGTCGACCAGGGCCGCCGCCAGCCGCCGCCACACCATCCCGGCCCGTAACGCAGTCGGCTCGTCCTCGGTGACAGGCCGCATCTCGCGCGACGCGGCGAACACCAGCGCCGCGGCCGCCAGGAGACACAGCTGGGTGATCCCCCACCCGCTGGCGCTGAAAAGCGGGATCGTCTCGCCGTAGATTCCCCACCCGCTGTACAACCAGGCGAGAAGTTCGATGCCCGCGATCAGGACGAGAAGCCCCGCCACCCTCCGGCCCGTCACCCCGGGATCCCTGCGGCCGAGACACGCAAGGAGGCCGAGCAGGACCACGAGAGCCGGAACCGCCCAGTCCTCCGTGATCGTCATGACCGTTTCGAGATCACGGCCCAGCGGGGCAAACGGCGACAGCGTCGTTCCGCTGTTGTACAGGCCCACGACCCCGTAGATCGGGTCGGCCCCCGCATGGGTCCGGGTGAACTCCTCAGCAGCGAGGCGCTCGCGCCACAACTCCCAGGTCGGCAAGGCGGCGACGACCGCAGCCGCCACCCATACCGACAGCGCTGACCGCGATAATCGGGAGAACTGCGGCACAATGATCCTTTCGGCCTGAGAGCGACACCTTACGACGCCCCGGCACGCAACACAGACACGACGGCCGGGTCGGACACCGCACCGCACCGGGGAAGGATCCGAGCCGGTTTCCCACCGAGCTACAGCACCGCCACCGAACCGGACGGCATCCTGCGCGCCCCCTGCAAGACCCGCCGCGCCTCCCGCTGCCCGTCCTGCGCCGAGACCTACCGGGCCGACACCTACCAACTCATCCGCGCGGGCCTCATCGGCGGCAAGGGCGTCCCGGCCTCGGTCACCGCGCACCCCTGCCTGTTCGTCACCCTCACCGCTCCCTCCTTCGGAACCGTCCACACCCGGCGAGAGAAGAACGGCACCGTCCTGCCGTGTCACGCTCGACGAGACGCGGCCACCTGCCCGCACGGACGCGTCATGTCCTGCACCGCTCGGCACGGAGCCGACGAGAGTCGCCTTGGTGAACCGCTCTGCCCGGACTGTTATAACTACGCGGGCTCGGTGCTGTTCAACGCGATGTCCCCGGAGTTGTGGCGGCGCTTCACCGAAGCTCTCCGCCGACGCGTCGCCAAGAACGCCGGGCTGACCCAGCGGGAGCTACGGGAACAGGCTGTGCTCTCCTTCGCCAAGGTCGCCGAGTACCAGCGGCGCGGGGTCGTCCACTTTCACGCGGTCGTCCGCGTCGACGGTCCCGAGGGGCCGGCTACCCCTCCACCGGCCTGGGCGACCGCCGACCTACTGACCGACGCCGTACAGCACGCCGCCTCCGCCGTCGCGGTCACCGTCCCTGCGGTACCCGGCGAACCCGCGCGGGCCTTCCAGTGGGGCGCTCAACTCGACATCCGCGAGATCACCATGACCGGTGACCTCACCGAGCAGGCCGTAGCCGCCTACATCGCCAAGTACGCCACCAAAGCCGCCGAATGCGTCGGCACCCTGGACCGGCGCATCAACCCCCTCGACGACCTGACCGCCCTGCCAATTCGGGACCACGCCCGGCGGCTCATCGCCGAGTGCCTGCGCCTGGGCGCCTTCGACGAACTGACCGAGTTCCGGCTCATCAAATGGGCTCACATGCTGGGCTTCCGCGGCCACTTCTCCACCAAGAGCCGCCGCTACTCCACCACCCTCGGCGACATCCGCGCCGCTCGCACCGAGTACATGCACGGGGAAGCCATCACCACCGGCCGCCTGCCGCTCTTCGACGAGGACACCGTGCTCGTCGTCTCGCACTGGGAGTACGCCGGACAGGGTCACTCGGTCGGCGACGCCCTTTTGGTAAGCGCCCTTACCGGAAACCGTCTGTCCACCTTGCCCGGGGGTGGCTCATGACACGGCTCCTTCTCACCGTTCCCGAAGCCGCAGCTGCCCTGGCGGTCTCCCGGAGCAAGCTCTACCAGCTCATCGCCTCCGGCGCGGTCGCCTCGATCCGGATCGACGGCTCCCGGCGGGTCCCGGTCTCGGCTCTGCAGGACTACATCACTGACCTGACCTCGGCGGAGCGTGCGGCATGACCAAGCCCCTCGCCGGCACCTCTGACAAGCCGAACAAGAAAAGCGCGCCCAAGCTCCGAGACGGCGTCATGAAGCGCGGAACCACCTGGTCCTACGTGATCCGCGTCAAGGATTCGGAGACAGGCGAGAGCAAGCCCAAGTGGGTGGGCGGTTTCGCCACTGAGGAAGCCGCCAAGGCTGCTCGTGACGAGGCACGTGTGAACGCTCGACGCGGCGAGTACGTCGACCGGAACGAGATCACCGTGAGCGAGTTCCTCGATGACTGGATCGAAGATCACGCCATGGAAATCAAGCCGGGAACGCTTGAGGACTACCGGATCACTATCCGCCTCTACATCAAGCCCTTCATCGGGAAGGCGAAGCTTCAAGCGGTCCGGCCTGCCACGATTACGAAGCTCTACCGGGACCTGCTGTCCAGGGGCGGACGCGGTGGAAAGCCACTGGCGGTGTCCACCGTCGTTCACACTCACGCGATCCTGCGCCGAGCCTTCCGTGACGCTGTCGAGGTTCACGAGTATCTCAGCAGTTCACCCGTCGACAAGGCCAAGCGTCCCCGCGGGGACTGGCGTGAACCAGGCCTGATTTGGACCCCCGCCCAGCTCCGGACGTTCCTCATGCTGGCCCGGTCGCATCGGCTCTACGCCTTCTTCCACCTGGCCGCATATACGGGCGCGCGACGGGGCGAGTTGCTGAACCTCCGGTGGCCTGACGTCGACCTGGAGGGACGGCAGATCACCATCAAGGGATCAACGGGCGTTGTCGACGGTGAGCACATCGCAGGCACCACGAAGAGTGGCCGGACTCGCGTGGTCACCCTCGACGAGGGAACGGTGAACGTCCTCCGGGCACACTGGGAAGCACAGGAAGCCGAAAAGCTCCAGGTCGGTGACGTCTGGAAGGGTGAGGAGAACGGCCACGTCTTCACAACCGCCTGGGGCGGCCCCATCTACCCGACCACCGTGACGGCGCTACCGGGCAAGCTCATCAAGGCGTACAACGAGCCAGAGGACAGGAGCCAGATTCCGGCCGAACCTCTGCCCTACGCCCGTCTCCACGACCTCCGGCATATCCATGCGACCACGCTCCTGTTGGCTAGCGTCCCGGTCCACGTGGTGGCTGCCCGACTTGGACACTCCGATCCGGCGATCACCCTCCGTGTCTACGCCCACGTGATCCGCTCCGCGGAAACCGCCGCCGCTGACGTCTTCGCTCATAGCCTCCAGCTCAACGAAGGAACTTAATACATACCTGCGCCTCGTAAACCTTGTCCTTAAGTAGAGGGCTCCTAATTTTTGTTGCTTCAGACCCTTGCCGCGGCATGCCGCGGCAAGGGTCTGGTGTATGCTGATCTAAGACAGCCTCAACTGGCAGCCCTCGACACCATCGCCACAGGAGAGATCAGGTGCACCCCATCGCTTCTCATGAGCGCCCTAGCTGGCGCAGCAGGAAGCTGGGTACGAGAGTTCGGGTTGCCCTATGGCTTCTAGATGAGGTTGGCGAGGGGAAGACCTTCACAACTGATCAGCTACACCAGGCGTTCCCCGAAGATGAGCACGTTAGTCGGCGGCTACGAGACCTTCGCAGGTCAGGATGGGTAATCCAAACTTCCAGAAACTCCTCGGAGCTGGGCGGCTCAGAGATGCTCTTCGCGAAAGCAGGCGAACCCGTCTGGGAGCCAGATCCCGCCGTCTACACGAGGCGCGCCCCAGCCCGCCGGATCCGGGACGAAGTTCTTGCACGCGACGGTTACAGCTGCACCAACTGCGGACTCTCAGTCGTCGAGGGATTCATTGAGGCACCTGTTACAGCCGTACTTGAGCTTGCCTACCTGAGGCCCCTCACTGCTGGCGGCAGTAACTCTCCCGAGAACTTGATCACGCTCTGTGCCAATTGCCACCTGGTTTTTGACCGGGAACGGGACAAGCTGTTCGACACGGAAGACGTATGGAACCTGGTGAGCGTGCTCTCCTCGCAGGATCGGGCCCGCCTGCTCGCCTGGATAGCCATGGATCAAAAGCCACCTACCCCCGCAGAAAAGGCTTGGGCGCTGTACCGGCGCCTTCGTCCCGATCAGCGAACTGCCATAGCGCGCCGCCTAGGGCAGGCCGTAATCGATCAAACGGAGTCCGACACGCCTACTTAATCATCCACCTCAGACTCCGTCGGCCCCTGCTCACCTCTCACAGCAACACAGGGGCCGACGGTTGCGACCCATCCTCAAAGAACAGGTGCACTACCTATGATGACCGATCCACGCTCCGAACCCCCACCCAGGTTCAAAGCTCCCCGCCCCCTGCTGATCATCGTCCTCGTTCTGGTTCTCGCCTTCCAGGCCAAATACACCCCGGAGCAGGTTGGGGAGATCCTCACCACCGTTGTGGCTTCGCTTGTAGCCCTAGCAGCAGCGTGTGTCCTGAACCACCCGCTCACTGAATGAGATGAGTGAGGTGGAGCCTCGCCTCCAGGTACGCCTGGCGAGGCTCCACCCCTCAAGCAGGACCCATCATGACGTAAAGCGCGCAGACAGTACCGCGCCCGCCTCAATAGATGATCATTTGCTCTAAGCGACGACGACACCAATGCCAACAGACTTACCGTTGTTAGCAAGGGTGTTAGCAAAAGGCCCCCACCGGTGTCCGGTGAGGGCCTCTGACCTGGAGCCGCCTTGGGGAATCGAACCCCAGACCCCTTCATTACGAGTGAAGTGCTCTGGCCGACTGAGCTAAGGCGGCGTGCCGTGTTTCACCACGACTTACGGCAGTCTACAGGCTCCCAGGGCCTTCCCGCGCACCGGAATCAGCCGATCTTGGGACACTGGATTCCATCGGCGGGGACGGTCAGATCGATCAGGTAGTCGTCCACCAGGCGATCCACGCATGCCGAGCCGGTCAGATAAGCGGTGTGGCCGTCTCCGTCGAAACCGACGAGGACGCCGGAGGAGAGCTGGGAGGCGAGGGCCTCTGACCACTGGTAGGGCGTGGCGGGGTCGCGTCTGGTGCCGACGACCATGATGGGCGGGGCTCCGGGGGCGTCGATCTTCTCCCGGGCCCCCGCCTTGACCGGCCAGTACGCGCAGGGCAGTGAGCTCCACATGACGTACGCGCCGAACAGGGGGGCGACCTTGGCCGCCTGTTCGGCCGCCTTGGCGTAGGCGGCGGGGTCGCGGGGGTAGATGCTGTCGACGCAGTTGACCGCCAGGTTGGACTCGGTCTGGTTGGTGTACTCGCCGTCCTCCCCACGGTCGACCAGCAGGTCGGCCATGCGGAGCAGGACGGTGCCGTCACCCTTCAGCGCCTGGGCCAGCGCCTGGCGGAGGACCGGCCATGCCTGCCGGTCGTAGAGCGGGGTGATCACACCGAGGATGGCCCAGGCCTCGGTCACCGTACGGTCGTCGCCGGTCCTGTTGGCCAGGGAAGCGGTGTCCGCCCTGCGGAGCAGCGCGGTGATCTCCGCACGCGCGGAGGCGACGGAGCCCTGGAAGGGGCAGTCGGTGGCCGCGAGGCAGTTTTCGAGGAACGCGTCGAGGGCGACCTCGAAACCGCGTGCCTGCGCGGTGTTCAACTCCAATGGGCCGAGCGAGGGGTCCACGGCGCCGTCCAGGACGAGGGCGCGGACCCGGTCGGGGAAGAGATCGGCGTAGACGGCGCCCAGCTGCGTGCCGTACGACTTGCCGAGGTAGGTGAGGTGGGAGTCACCGACGGCGGCACGCAGCAGGTCCATGTCCCTGGCGGCGTCGGCGGTGCCGACGTACGGCAGGAGCCTGCCCGATCGGGTCTCGCATCCGGCGGCGAACCGTTGCGCCCCCTCCTCGAGCACGGTGACCTCCCCCGGCGAGTCGGGCGAGCTGTCGAGGCCGACGAAGGTGTCCAGCTCGCTCGGCGACAGGCACCGGACGGGCGCGGACTCGCCGACCCCGCGCGGGTCGAAGCCCACGACGTCGAAGCGCTCGCGAACCGCCTCGCTCACCGCGGTGCGGGCACTTCGCGCGTACTGCACTCCGGAGGCACCCGGCCCGCCGGGATTGAGGAGGATCGAACCGATCCTCTCCCCCGAGGCCGGGAGCCGGATCACGCTGAGCTCGATCTTCTCACCGTCCGGCTTGCTGTGATCGAGCGGTACGGCGAGCTTGGCACACTCGAAACCGTCCTCGCACTCGTGCCAGCCGAGAGCCGCTCCCGCCACACCGCGGCCGGCTCCGGTGCCGCCACTGGCGTCGGCGGGGACGTCGGTGCCGGTGCACGCGCTCGCGAGCAGGGCCACCGCCGCCAGTACGGCGGTCACACGGGATCTCACGCCTTGTCCGCTCCGTAATCCGTAGGTCGGGGTCACACGCGGATCCGGCAAGGGGGCCGACACGTGGAGAGGCCGAACGGTCGAATCCTATGTGCCCGCGCCGAGCCCCCATGACGGGACATCGACCTCAGCGGGGACAGCCGATCGGTCACCCTTCAGGCCCGCTCTCGGCGACCCGCACCGCGCCACCGTACGCCTCGTCGTGCTGCTTGCGCGGGGAGCAGACCGAGGCCGACGGGCAGGCGCAGCGGCGGCCGCCGTCCTCCAGGCGGACCACGACGGAGTCCGAGGGTACGTTGCGGCCCACGACGGTTCCGGTGCCCTCGGGGGTGTCGACCTTCAGCCCGATCCGGGGCATCCTGCTCTGGGCGTCGAGGTAGAGGGGGTGCTCGTACTTCAGGCAGCACATCAGCCGCCCGCACGCCCCCGCGATGCGCAGCGGGTTGACCGGCAGGTCCTGGTCCTTGGCCATCCGGACGGAGACCGGCTCGAAGTCCTTGAGGAAGGTGGCGCAGCACAGGTCACGGCCGCAGGGGCCGATGCCGCCCTGGAGGCGGGCCTCGTCGCGCGGGCCTATCTGGCGCAGCTCCACCCTGGCGCGCAGGTTGCGGGCCAGGTCACGGACGAGGGCGCGGAAGTCGACCCGGTGCGGGGCGGAGAAGTAGACCGTGTAGACGTTCTCCGCGTCCAGGTAGTCGACGCCGACGACCTTCATCGGCAGCGTGTGCCGCTTGATCAGGCGCTTGGAGACGCTCCGGGCCTCCGCGCGGCGCCGTTTGTTGCCCTCGTCGCGGGTGAGGTGCTCCTCGGTCGCGATGCCCGCGCACATCGGCAGCCCGTCGATCTCCTCGCTCGTCCACTGGGGAGCCCAGACGCACTCGGCGACCTCGGGCCCGGCCTCGGTGGGCACCAGCACCTTGTCGCCGACCTTGGGGCTGTGCTCTCCGGGGTCGAGGTAGTACAGCCTGCCGTAGCGGGTGAAACTCACCGCCATGATCATGCCCATATGGCTCCAAACCTGGGGGTACGGCTCGTGCTCACCCTATGTGTCGTGCCCCCGGATGTGCGGTGCCACCCGGTGCGATCATGAACAATCCCCCCGACCGCGGCATCGTCGTGCCGGACGTGCGGCGCCACCCGGCCACGGCTACCGGCCGCGTTCGCGACCTGCCCCTACCACTGTCGCCCGCTCAGTCCGCCCCCTCCTAGGACTCCGGGGGCTCGAACTTCGGGAACGAGCACTGCTCCGGCTCATCCGACCACGGAAGGAGACGCTCGACGAGCGACCCCAGCCACGACCTTCTCAGCAGGCAGTGCCTATCGATCGCGTTGGACACCCCCGGCAGTTCGCCCATGGCACGGGCGACGACCTTGGGGTCCGCGCCCGGCCTGAGCCAGGCTCGGAAGGACTCCGGCATGTCCTCGACGGCTATCGCCTGCAGCAGCGTGGGTTTGTCCGTGTTCTGGCTCCGAAAGTTCTCCCATGCCTGCTGCTGGTCCTCAAAGAGGACCCTTTTCACCTCGGGCCGGGCCTCAAGCGTCCGCCGGATCTCCGCCCTCTCCCCCTCGGTCATCACATGGTCACATTTCGGGAATGGGTCATGCTGCTTGCAGAGGAAGACCGACACGTCGGCATCTCCGGACTGCTCGGGGCCGCTCATCGCCATGGTGACGACGTTCTCCTGTGACAGCGGGGAGGGCGCGGTGAGCCGTACGGCTCCGAAGACCACCACGGCGACGGCCAGGGCCGCGGCGGCGATCCGGAAGGGAGCTCTGAGGCGGCGGCGGGCGGGGACGGTGAGCGGGCGGATGTTCTCGGCGGTCGCGGCGGCGGCGGACAAGGCGTCGCGGAGGCGGTTCTCGATGTCGGTCATGACTCCTCCTTGAGCATCCGGGCGAGGGTGGCCAGCCCACGCGCGAGGGTGGACCGGGCGGTGCCGGCGGCGATGCCCATGGTCTCGGCGATCTCCAGGTCGGACAGCTCCAGGTAGTAGCGGAGGGTCAGCGCCTCCCGCTGCCGCCTGGGCAGCGCGCGCAGGGCCATGAGCACCTCGCGGCGCTCCTCGCCGAGCAGCGCCGCGTGCTCGGCGGACCAGGCCGGCGGCTCGTACGGCGCGGCCCAGCGGAAGGCGACCGCGCGGCGGCGCAGCACCGATCGCGCCCCGTTGAGAACCGCCGAGCGGATGTAGGTCAGCGCCCTGCCTGGGTCGCGCAGGCGGCGCCGTCCCGCGTGGGTGCGGGCGAACGCCTCCTGTACGACGTCCTCGGCGGTGGCCTGGTCGCCCACCATGAGCAGCGCCAGCCGTACCAGCCCGAGGTGATGTTCGGCGAACAGCGTCGCGATGTCGACGCGGTCCCTGGCCAAGGGCTCTCCGTGGGAGAGCAGTTCGACTTCCACATCACAGAGACGCCGTGCCGGGCCTTCTGCTGCTTCACCCGGCCCACGAGCTCCACCCCGTCCGTGTTCTCCCTGCCTACGGCCCCCTTCCGGCTCGTAAACCCCGTCCGGCCCACGTGTCCCATCCGGTGAGTTCCACCCGGCACACCGGCTCGGGCCGGCGTACGACCGCGTCCGCCCCCGCTCAGCGGCCGAGTTCGGCGAAGGACTTCTCCCAGCGTTCGGCGATCATCGAGATGTCGTAGCTCTGGGCCGTCTGGATGGCGTTCTTGGCCATCCTGTGGCGGCCCTCCTCGTCGTCGATCATCTGGATCAGCCCGTCGGCCAGGGCGTCCACGTCGTCGGCGGGAACCAGCAGTCCGTCGATCCCGGGTGTGATGATCTCGCGAGGTCCGCGGGGGCAGTCGAAGCTGACCACCGGCACCCCGGAGGCGAACGCCTCGATGATGGTCATGCCGAAGCCCTCGAAGCGGGAACTGACCGCGTGGATCGACGCCTTGGCCAGCTCGCCCTCGATGTCACCGGTGGGGCCCATGAAGGTGACGTTGTTGTGCAGCCGCAGCTTGACCGCCTGCCTGACCAGTTTGTCGCCGACCCGGCCCTCGCCGTAGATCCGCAGCTTCCAGTCGGGACGTTCCCTGGCCACCCGGACGAACGCCTTCAGCAGCCGGTCGTACCCCTTGACCGGCACCAGCCTGCCCGCGGCCAGCACGATCCGGTTCTCCTGCCTGGAGCGTGGACGCGGCCCGCCGGGCAGCCCGTTGCCGATGGTGAACACCCGGGTGGGCGACCCGTTGAGCATGTTCCGGTAGTCGTGCTCGTCGGCCTCGGTGAGGGTGACGACCGCGTCCAGTTTCGGGTACCAGGTCCGGATCTCCTCGAAGATCCCGGGCTGGTGCGCCTCGAAGTGCAGGTGCTCCTGGGCGATCGTGACGACCTTCCTGCGGGTGTACCTCGCGGCCATGATGTTGAGACCCGCGCGGGTGGTGATCAGGACGTCGCTGCGGAGCCTGCGCAGCTCGCGGACGAGGACCTCGTCGCTCCAGGCGCTGAAGGACGCGTAGGCGCGCTCCTCGGGGTGGATCAGCGCGCTCTCCCGCGCGCCCAGCCGCTCGGCCCTCTTCGTGTACGGCCAGCGGACCCTGGCCCCCTCCCGCAGGTCCACCAGCGAACGGAGCCTGACCCGGGGGCCCAGCGGCAGGAAGGGGGTGTCGGTGTGCTGGAAGACGCTGACGACCTCGACCTCGTGCCGCTCGGACATGGCGGTGGCGAGGTCGAAGGTGGCACGGATGGTGCCGCCCATGCCGTAGGCGTTGAGAATGAGAAAGGAGATCTTCACGGTTTCTCCTCTTCGATGCTGAGCGCGACGGCGAGACTGTCGGTCTCGGTGTAGTACGGGCGGACCCTCACCTGCCCGACACGCTGGGCAGGAAAACGAACTTTGATCTTCTTATCTGTTATGTCATCAAGACGGGTCGCCAGCGGCAGCCGGACCCCGGAGATCTCCGCGTACAGGTCCCAGAAGACCCGGCGCCGCACCTGCGCCTCGGCCATCGGCGCGATCTCGATCGCTCCCTCGAACCACCGTCCCTGGAAGGTCGCCGGCCCGCTCACCGGCTCCGGCCCCCGGCGGGCCACCGCCACCAGCCCGGCCTCCCCCCGGATCGGGTCGCCGTACGCGACGGCGCCCTCGACGGCGATCACCCCGTCGTCCGCGGTCACACGGATCACCTCGACGTACGGCTCGACCTCGCGGACCCGCAGGCCCAGCGTGCCAAGGGAGGTGCGGAACGCCCTGATCTCCCGGTTGCGGCGGGTCTCGGCGTAGGACCAGAGCCCGTCGAGCGAGAACCCCGGGTCGTCGGTGGCGACGGGCTCGCCCCGGCATGAGGCCATCCAGATGCCTGGGGCCAGCACCGTCAGGTCCGCCGTCCCGCACTCCTCACCGGTCTCCACATGCCGCAGGACGATCTCCGCGTCCGTCGGTGCCGACCATTCGATCCTCAGCGTGTCGTCATCGCCCACCCGGCTCGTGACGGCCCGCCCGCTCACGGACGGGACCACCCCGTGGCGCGCCTCGGTGCTCACCAAAATTCCCCCGGTCTTCGCTGCTCATCCCCATAGAGCAGGACACTTCCCGTTGTTTTATAACAAAAGCATTGATTTTTGCCCGTGAATCCTAACGACCCACACTCATGCTTTGAGGTGATTTAGCGATGAATGGTTCCATCTAATCGAAAAAAGATGGGTAGAGGGCGCGCGGTCGCGACGGCCCCCTACCCTCACCAGCCGATATCCGTCACACCGGGTTACCGGAAACCTTGAGGTGTCCGATATCGGCCAAAGTTGATCACCTCGAACTCCGGTCCCCGCCGGACCACGATGTGCGCCTCCGAAGCATCCATGCCGACCGGACGGGAACCTCCCGGCCATCGCGGTAGCGCATGTCCGCCCGCCTGCCGCCCCCGGCGCAGAGCCTGCTGATCGTTTCAGCGGGCTCCGGTCCGCCCAGTTCCAACATTTCGGTCTGCATGACCAAAAACGTGAAAACCACCGCCCGTCGTGAGGCGGATCAGGCCCGGCCGACGCGGTTCAGAGCCGGGGCTCACGCAACGAGAGGGTCATCGACTCCACGGCCATCTGCGGGCTGACGTTGGCCGCCAGCCGCCTCCGGCAGCGCATGATGGCGTCGATCCTGCGCAGGGTGTCCTCCGGGGTGGAGGCACGGGCCAGGTCTTCCAGATCGGCGCGGCGGTCCTCGCCGGCCAGTTCCACGTGCGCGCCGAACTGCACGGCCAGCACGTCGCGGTAGAACGACACCAGGTCGAGCAGTGCCGCATCGATGACATCGCGCTTGGTACGGGTCGCCCGGGACTTCTGCCGGTCCTCAAGGTCCTTGAGCGCCCCGGCACCGCCGCGGATCAGCCCCCTGTTGAGCCCCTTTCCGGTGGAGCCCTCGCCGTAGACCTGGCGCAGCTCGGTGATCTCCGCCTCGTTCAGCACCGCCGTGACCGCGGCGGCCTCGTCCTCGGCGGTCTTCACCAGGCGTTCGGCGGCCATCACGCACTCACCGACGCCGGTGAGCGACCTGGGGATGGACAGCACCGCCTCGCGACGCGAGCGCGCCTCCTCGTCCAGGGCCAGCCTGCGGGCGCGGTCGATGTGCCCCTGGGCGGCCCTGGCCGCGAACTCCGCCATCGCCGGCGGCACGTTCTCGCGCGTGGCCAGCACGTGGGCGACCGCCGAGGTGGGCGGGGTGACGAGCGTGACGATCCGGCAACGGGACCTGATGGTGATCATCATGTCGTCCGGAGCAGGCGCGCAGAGCAGCCAGACGGTCTTCGGCGGCGGCTCCTCGATGGCCTTGAGCAGCGCGTTGGACGCCCCCTCGGTCGCCCGGTCGGCGTCCTCGAACAGCACGACCCGCCAGCGGCCCAGCGTCGGCGCCCCGGCCGCGCGCAGGATGAGCCTGCGGGTGTCCTTGATGCCGTACGAGAGTCCCTGCGGGCGGACGATCTCCAGGTCCGGGTGGGAGCCGACCGACACCTGATGGCACATGTCGCAGTGGCCGCACCCCTGCTCGTGGCAGAACAGCGCGGCGGCGAACGCCCGAGCGGCCTCCTCACGCCCGGACCCGGGCGGCCCGGTGAACAGCCACGCGTGGGTCATCCCGGCGCCGCGCCCCCCGGCCAGCAGGTCGGCCCCGGCCGCCGCGGCCCGGCGGAGCGTTACCGCGGCCCGCTCCTGCCCCACAAGATCATCAAAGACTCCCACGGACCCAACCTACCGCCGGTGCCGGTCGCCGGGTCAGGAGCTCACGGAGAGGACTCCCCCGCGACCTCGGCTCCGCTCACGGCTCGCGAAGGCGCCGGGTCAGTCACGGATCGCCGGGATGGTCCCGGTGACGTCCTCCGACTCCTGTGGCACCGGGTCGGGCATGATCTCGCGGACCCGGTCGTAGATGAGCGAGGAGATCCGTTCCTGGGTCAGGGTCCCGTCGACGACCAGGTAACGATCCGGCTCCGCGGCGGCCAGTGCCCGGAACTCGCGGCGGACGCGCTCGTGGAACTCCAGCGGCTCCGACTCGATGCGGTCGGCGGCTCCGCCCAACCGGGCCAGCCCCACCGACGGCGGGGTGTCGATGAGCACGGTGAGATCGGGAACGAGCCCACCGGTGGCCCAGCCGTTGATCCTCTTGACGTCCTCGATGTCCAGCGCCCGGCCCGCGCCCTGGTAGGCCAGCGACGAGTCGACGTACCGGTCGGAGATCACCATGGAACCCCGCTGGAGAGCCGGGTGGATGACCTTCTCCACATGCTCGGCCCGGTCGGCCGCGTACAGCAGGGCCTCCGACCTCGCGGACAGTCCCTGGTGCACCGCGTCGAGCAGGATCGCGCGCAGCCGCATGCCCACCTTGGTCGAGCCCGGCTCACGGGTCTGTACGACGTCGAACCCCTGGTCGCGCAGCCAGATCGCCAGCAGCCTGGACTGGGTGGTCTTGCCCGACCCCTCACCGCCCTCGAAGGCGATGAACATCCCGCGCGCCTGCTCGACGCTCTCGGGGGTGAACCGCTCCCCGCGCGCCGCGGCGATCAGGTCGGCGACGATCGAGACGCCCCTGCGGTCGTCCATCTGCCGTAGCGCGACGGCCCCGACGGCCATCGCGAGCAACCCGCCGACCAGCAGCACCAGGTTGGAGCCGTCGAACTGGTAGACCGGCTCCTGCCCGACCCTGATCTCCCGCTCGCCGAACAGGCCCGCCAGGGTCGGCGCGACCGCGACCACCAGCAGCAGGGTCACCCGGGCGAGCGACTGCAGGAAGGAGAACGTGCGGCCCCGCAGGTTGTCGTCCACCTCCAGCCCGATCATCGTGTAGCCGATGATCCAGGCGATTCCCGCGCACGCGCCGAGCAGCACGGTCAGCAGGACGACGATCACCAGGTTGTGGACGAGCGCGATCGCGACGAGGACCACCCCGGCCACCACGATCGACAGGCCGAACAACCGCCGCCGCGACAGTTCCCTCAGCAGCCTCGGCCCGAAGAACATGCCGGACGCCATGCCGACGAAGACCGCCCCGAAGACCACGCCGTACGCCGCGTCGCCGCCGCCCAGCGCGTCCACGTAGATCTTGGCCACCCCGACCACCGCGCCGCCGGCGGCGAACGCGCCCAGCATGCCGATGATCAGGCCGCGGATCAGCCGGTTGCCGCCGACGAACCGCCAGCCCTCGAAGATCTGCCGCAGCACCGACGGCGTGGAGGTCGTGGCCCGCGCGCCGGCCTTCGGGATGTCCTTGAGCGAGAGGATGATGAAGGCCGAGACCAGGTAGGCGAGCGCGTTGATGAACAGCGCCAGGTAGGTCTCCCGCTGGGCGAAGAACGGCACCAGGTTGCCCAGGGCGTCGTCGGCGACCGACAGCACCGCGAACAGCAGCGCGGCGATCGGCGCGGTCCCGTAGGTGACCAGGAGGTTGAGCTGGTTGGCCTCCTCCAGTCGCTCCTTGGGCACCAGGTTGGGCACCGTGGCGTCCTTGGCCGGAACCCAGAAGAGGTTGACGCACTCGACCAGGAAGGTGGCGATGATCACCCACTGGTAGTTGCCGATCAGCGGGATCGACAACACCAGCGCGAAGCGCAGGAAGTCGCAGAAGAACATCGTCATCCGCCGGTCGAACCGGTCGGCGAACGCGCCGGCGAGCGGGCCCAGCAGGATGGCGGGGAGCATCTTCGCCACGAAGACGCCTCCGATGGCCAGGCTCTGGACCTTGTAGCCGGACCCCACCGTGAGGTTGCCCGCCAGGGCGGTCAGTGCCAGCAGGTTGAGCCAGTCTCCGAGGCTGCACACCGACATCGCCGTCCACAGCTTGCGGAACGGGGTGTTGGCCAGCACGTGGGGGGGCTTACGTCGCGCGGTGCTCCGGCCAAGGGTGGTCATAGTGTCAGCGTATCCAGGTGCTCGCTGGGCTGGGGAAAACATGAGCCAGGCGGAAATGCCCGGCTGCTCGTCGCATGAGGGTAATGCCTACACCCTGTGCCCCGCAGGTGCCACACCCGAAAAGAAGCGTCAGATGCTCGTGTTTCCAGTGATGCGTCTCCGCGCCCTGGCCGGCTCTCCCGATCGGTGCCGGGCTACCGGAGCCTCTCGTTCCTGACTTCCAGCAGGGTTATCTCGGGTGGGGCACCCACCCGGACCGGCGGCCCCCAGAAACCCGCGCCCCGCGTCACGTAGACCTGGGTGCCGTCCACCTCGCCGAGACCGGAGACGACCGGCTGCTGCATCGGGATGATCAGATTGAAGGGGACCATCTGCCCTCCGTGCGTGTGGCCGGACAGCTGGAGGTCCACCCCGTAGGTGGCCGCCTGGACCGCCTGGACCGGCTGGTGGGCGAGCAGGACCGTGGACCGGGAGCGGTCACGGCCACCCAGCGCCCGCTCGAAGTCCGGACCGTCACCCGATGCGACACCGCCGACGTCGTTGACCCCGGCGAGATCGAGCACGGCTCCCCCGTGGGCGATCTCCACGCGCTCGTTGCCCAGCGGGCGGATGCCGAGCTCGCGGAGCTCCTCGATCCACTCCTGCGGGCCGTTGGCGGTGTAGTACTCGTGGTTACCGGTGACGAAGTAGGCGCCGTAGCGGGATTCGAGGTCCTTCAGCGGCCTGGCCAGCGGGCCGAGCTCGGCCACCGTGCCGTCGACCAGGTCGCCGACGACGGCGACCACATCGGCCTCCAGTGAGTTGATCATGCGGACGATGCGCCGGGTGTGCTCCATACCGGTGAGCGGGCCCAGGTGGATGTCGCTGACAACCGCGAACCGCAGGCCGTTCAGGCGTGGATCCAGCCTGGGCAGCACCACCCCGGCCGACTCGATCACCGGGTCGCTGAGGGCGGTCCTGATCCCGAACCCGATCGTGCCGAGCGCCCCCGCCCCGGCGGCGACCGCCGCCGTACGGGCGATGAACAGCCTCCTGCTCAGCCCGCCTGCCGTGTCCTTCGCCCCTCCGCCGCGCGGCGTGCCTCCAGGACCCGGTACGACGACCACTCCACCGATCGGGGACTCCCCACGGTCCGTCTGGGCCGTGGAGACGGGCCGGAGGGAGCGCTCGGGGTGAACGGCGGCCACGGACGCCGGTGTGCCGGCGGTTTCGGATCGAACGGCGAGCTCCGGCTGCGCGGCTCGTTTCGCACGGCGGGCGACCACCCCCGGCGGCACCAGGTGCCGCTCGGCCCGATGCTCCACCCCACGCACCACCAGCAGGGCCACGGCCCTGGGGATCTCCAGGACCACCAGGAACACGACGAGGTAGAACATCGTCGCGATCCAGAAGAATCCCGGCCACGCCAGGAAGTGCCCCCACTCACTGCGGGAGACGATCAGCGTCACGGGGGCGAGCACCGCCAGGCCGACGAGGATCCAGGTCAGCACCCGGCGGGTCCGCCCCGGCCGGGTGGTCGAACGGACCAGGCGACGCCACAGGTAGTAGTGGACCACCGTGATCGCACAGATGACCAGCGACACGAAGCCCACGATCGTCACTTGCCTTCCCTCTCGCGCCCACCGGCCCGTCCCGGCGCGTTCCGAAGAACGCCCGAAACGGCGAATGCGTTCCCAGCGGGTGCGGAAACCCCGCGGGCCAGAGCCCCGTACGAGGGGCCCTGGCCCGGCGGCGTCAGGCCTTGGCCTTGGCCCGGGTGGTGCGGGGACGCTTGGGCGCCGGACCTCGGGCGCGACGGTCGGCGAGAAGCTCGGCGGCGCGTTCGGTGGTGATCTGCTCGACCTCGTCCCCCTTGCGCAGCGAGGCGTTGGTCTCCCCGTCGGTGACGTAGGGCCCGAACCGCCCCTCCTTCACCACGATCGGCTTCTTGGAGACCGAGTCCTCACCCAGCTCGCGCAGCGGCGGCGCGGCCGCGGCCCGCCTGCCCCTGGTCTTGGGCTGGGCGAACAACTCCTTGGCCTGATCGAGGGTGACCGTGAACAGTTCCTCCTCCGACCCCAGGGAACGAGAGTCGGTGCCCTTCTTGATGTACGGCCCGAACTTGCCGTTCTGCGCCGTGACCTCCTGGTCGTCGATCACCCCGAGCACCCTCGGCAGCGAGAGCAGAAGCAGGGCGTCCTCAAGGGTGACGGTGTCCAGGGACATCGACTTGAGCAGCGACCCGGTGCGCGGCTTGGGGGCGTCGGCCTTCTTGGTCTTCTTCTTGCCCTCGGCCGGAGGCGTCTCCACCGGCAGGATCTCGGTGACGTACGGACCGAAGCGGCCGTCCTTGGCCACGATCACGTGCCCGGTCACCGGGTCCTTGCCCAGCTCCCGGTCACCCGTCGGGCGGGAGAACAGCTCCTCGGCCATCGAAGCGGTGAGCTCGTCGGGTGCCAGGTCCTCCGGCACGTTCACCCGGACACCCTCCCGGTCCAGGTACGGACCGTAGCGGCCCACCCGGATCATGATGTCGGTGCCCCTGATCGAGAACGAGCTGATCTCCTTGGCGTCGATCTCGCCGAGGTCGGTGACCAGTTCCTTCAGACCCTCGCCGCCGTCCACACCGAAGTAGAACCGGCGCAGCTCGGGCACCCGCTCCGCCCGGTCGTTGGCGATGTCGTCGAGGACCTTCTCCATGTCGGCGGTGAAGTCGTAGTCGACGAGGTGGCCGAAGTGCTGCTCCAGCAGGTTGACCACCGCGAACGCCAGGAAGGACGGCACCAGGGCGGTGCCCTTCTTGAAGACGTAGCCGCGGTCCAGAATCGTTCCGATGATCGACGCGTACGTCGAGGGACGGCCGATCTCCCGGTCTTCCAGCTCCTTGATCAGCGACGCCTCCGTGTACCGGGCCGGCGGCTTGGTGGCGTGCGACAGCACGTTCAGCGCGGACGCGGTGAGCGGGTCGTTCTCGCTCAGGTTCGGCAGGCGCTTCTCGGAGTCGTCGCGGTCGGTGGACGGGTCGTCCGCGCCCTCAACATAGGCCTTCAGGAAGCCGTGGAAAGTGATGGTCCGCCCGGAGGCACTGAACTCGACCTGCTCCCCCGAACTGGACGTGCCGTCCACCTTGACGGTGACCGACTCGCCGACCGCGTCCTTCATCTGGGAGGCCACGGTCCGCTGCCAGATCAGCTCGTACAGGCGGAACATGTCACCGGTCAGCCCGGTCTCGCCCGGCGTGCGGAACTCCTCACCCGAGGGACGGATCGCCTCGTGCGCCTCCTGCGCGTTCTTCACCTTGCTGGCGTAGACGCGCGGCTTGTCGGGCACATAGGCCGAGCCGTAAAGCTTGATGGCCTGGCTGCGGGCGGCGGCGACAGCGGTCTCCGACAGCGTGATGCTGTCGGTCCGCATGTAGGTGATGAAGCCGTTCTCGTAGAGGCGCTGGGCGACCTGCATGGTCGACTTCGCGGAGAAGCCCAGCTTGCGGCTGGCCTCCTGCTGCAGCGTGGTCGTCCTGAACGGCGCGTACGGCTTGCGGGTGTACGGCTTGCGCTCGACCGACCTGACCTTGTACGGCACACCGGCCAGGCGCCCGGCCAGGGCCTGGGCGGCCTGCTCGTCCAGGTGGAGCACATCGGCGCTCTTGAGGGTGCCGTTGCTCGCGAAGTCCCGGCCCTGGGCGACGCGCTTTCCGTCCACGCCGGTCAGCATGGCGGTGAACTCGTGCGGAACCTCGTCACCACCGGTGTCGAGCAGCGCCTGCAGGTCCCAGTAACTCGCGCTGGTGAACGCCAGGCGCTCGCGCTCGCGCTCCACGACCAACCGGGTCGCCACGGACTGCACGCGCCCGGCCGAAAGCCGGGGCTTGACCTTCTTCCACAGGACCGGGCTGACCTCGTAGCCGTAGAGACGGTCGAGAATGCGCCGGGTCTCCTGGGCGTCGACCAGCCGCAGGTTCAGGGCGCGGGGATTGGCCACCGCCTCCTGGATCGCCCGCGGGGTGATCTCGTGGAACACCATGCGGTGCACCGGGACCTTGGGATTGAGCACCTCGCGGAGGTGCCAGGCGATCGCCTCGCCCTCACGATCCTCGTCAGTGGCGAGATAGAGCTCGTCGGCGTCCTTGAGCAGCTGCTTGAGCTTGCTCACCTGCGCCTTCTTGTCGTGGTTGACGACGTAGAGCGGCTCAAACTCGTGATCCACATTGACGCCGAGGCGTGCCCAGGACTCTCCCTTGTACTTCTCAGGGATGTCCTCGGCCTTCTCAGGGAGATCACGAATATGCCCGATGCTGGACTCCACGACGTAGCCGCGGCCGAGGTACCCGGCGATGGTCTTCGCCTTGGAAGGCGACTCGACGATCACCAGGCGGTTTCCGCCGGCGTTGCCGTTCTTGGCTGGCACGCTGCTTCCTACCTCGCTGTTCGCATTCGTTCCCCGTTTACTTCCCCTCGGGTTACCCGATCTGAGTCGGGAACACTCCCAAGGAAAGCCGCAAGGACGCAGAATAAAGCCCTATGAGTGTCGACGTCCCTCGGCTCACCCTCGGAGACTAATCGCTGTGCTGGACTACTCCTACTTGGTTCTCCACCTCCCGCGTGGCACCTCACGGGACGCAGCCCGCCGGATACTGACCGAACATGCAGAATACGGCGACTGGGAGCTCGACCGCCTGCGACTGTATCCCGATGGCCGCCGGGACGTCCGGCTGCGCCGGAAGATCATACGTGTGACCAGGACGATGTGATTCCAGACATGGCTTTGCCCGCCCCGGGCCGCGCCCCCGGAACGGGCAAAGCTTCCGTGCCTCGCCACGCGAGCGAGCACCGCACCACGCAGGCGCGGTCATCCTGTCTCGCCGCCGTCGAGGCGTCTGCGCGCCTTCCTCAGTGGCTCTGAGGAAGGCATGCCTAATGGGTGACTAATGCCTTACTTTTTACCGAAACGGATGCGGCGGGTGGTGCCGAAGACGGTCGCGGAGGCCGCGGCCAACGCGCCGATCAGCAGGGTGACCAGGGAACCGACGTTCATTCCGGTCACGCCGACGGGCTGAGCGGCACTCATCAGGCCCAGGTCACGGATCGGCAGGTCACCGGCCGGGGTGGAGGACGTCAGGCCCGTGACGGGAGCCAGCGGCGAGCTGCTGTCGGCCGCCGCGGCCCGCTTGCTCACCGGGGTGGCGGGCATGACGGGGAGCTCGGGCAGGCCGGCGGCGGCCGGAAGCCGGGACTGGCCCGCCTCCTGGGCACCGCGGGCGTCGGACGGCGACGCCTGACCGTCCTCCCCGCCGATCCCCGGAACGGCGGGGAGGACGGACAGCAGGCCACTGGTCCTGTGCCTGCTGGGCTTGCCGTCCCAGTCGCCTCGGCCGCCGTTGTAGTCGCCCTTGGGTCCGCCCGGTCCGCCCCGGTGACCACCCTCGTGGCCACCCCACTGACCGCCGTTGTGGCCGCCCCACTGGCCACCGCCCGGCCCTCCGGCACGGGAGCCGCCGAGGCAGCCCGCGGCGGCGTCGCCCAGGACGGCGACCGCGTTGCCGCAGATGTTGATCGGCGCGGTGATCGGCGCGACCACCTGGTTGCCGCCCAGGACGCTGCCCTGCCCGGAGGTACGGTTGCCACCGGCCCCCGCACCCGCGCCGCCGGAGACCGAGGCGCCGCCCCTGCACCCGGCCGCGGCCCGGCCGAGCACGCCCACCGCGTTGCCGCAGACGTTGACCGGCACGGTGATCGGCGCCACCACCTGGTTACCGCCGCCGATGCTGTGATCACCGTTCGTACGGTTGCCACCGGCACCGCCGCCACCGGGACCACCGGTCCCGACGGACGCACCCCCCTGGCAGCCGGCGAAGGCTCCACCCAGCACGGCCACCGCGTTGCCGCAGACGTTGATCGGCGCGGTGATCGGCGCCACCACCTGGTTGCCGCCCAGGACACTGCCCCGCCCGGAGGTGCGGTTGCCGCCCGCACCACCGCCGCCCTGGCCCGTTCCCGCGGACGAACCGCCCGGGCAGCCCGCCCGGCCGTTGCCGACGGCACTGCCGCAGACGTTGGCGGGCGCGGTGATCGGCGCGACCACCTGATTGCCGCTACCGGCTCCGAAGCGCCCGTCGGTGTCGTTTCCTGGCCGGCCGTAGCCCGAGCCGGGGCCGCCGGGACGCGGGCCGCGCTCCCAGCCGCCGCCGTGGCCGCCGTGGTCTCCATGCCCCTCATGGCCTCCGTGACCGCCGTAACCCGGCTTACCCGGCCAGTCGGGCTTGCCAGGGCCGCCGTGCTCTCCGGGGCCACCCGGCCGTCCCGGACCACCGGGGTGCCCAGGACCACCGGGCTGTCCGGGCCCGCCGGGGTGCCCGGGACCACCGGGGTGCCCAGGACCACCGGGCTGCCCCGGCCTGCCGGGCCTGCCGCCGACGACCTCGGCACCGCCCTCGCAGCCGGAGAACGCCTCGCCGACGACGGCGACCGAGTTGCCGCAGATGTTGATCGGCGCAGTGATCGGCGCCACCACCTGGTTGCCGCCCAGGACGCTGCCCCGCCCGGAGGTGCGGTTGCCACCGGCACCGCCGCCGCCACCGCCCTGATTGCTCACCGAGGCACCACCCCGGCAACCGGCGGTTGCCCCACCGAAGATCGCGAAAGAGTTGCCGCAGGCGTTGATCGGCGCGGTGATCGGCGCGACCACCTGGTTGCCGCCGCCGATGCTGTGATCACCGTTCGTGCGGTTGCCACCGGCACCGCCACCGTTCCCGCCCTGGTTCCGCACCGAGGCACCGCCTCGGCAACCCGCCTCGGAACGGCCGATCACCGACACCGCGTTGCCACAGGCGTTGACGGGCGCGGTGATCGGCGCCACCACCTGGTTGCCACCCAGGACGCTGCCCCGCCCGGAGGTCTCGTTGCCCCCCGCGCCGCCGCCACCGCCGTTCTCGACGGACGCGCCGCCCTCGGAGGAGGCGGCCGACTGTCCGGCCACAGCGACGGCGTTTCCGCTGATGTCGATCGGCAGGGTGATCGGAAGGTTGACCTGGTTGCCTCCGGCGATCGAGTGGTCACCGTCGGTGTCGGCAAAGGCCGTACCGCCGCCCATGGCCATGACGCCCAGTGCGAGCAGTGCCGCAGGGGCCGTGCCCCTAACCCACGTACGCATGATTGAAGCTCCTAGCAGTCTCGGGGGGACCTTGAAACCCTCGTGAGGGCATGCGAGAGCCGTGTGAGGACCGGACAGGTCCGCACAGCGGAGGCCCAGGCGGGCCGTCATGAGGAGTTGGGAACTGACTGACTCGTCGGCCTGCTCGTCGCTCACCGGTGGAGCGGCTCTCCTGGGGACGGAGGATCGAGACAGGCTCCGCGACCGGCGGATCACTCGAAAGGAGATCAGGCCGGTCTACAAGACGATGTCAGTCAGGAGAGAAAGAAGGGTCGTCCGCCGCTGTGCGGACGACCGGGGGGAGCACGAACGCCAGCGGAACACGCTGTGTCGCCAGTCGCGGGTCGTAGGCGAACCACGCGACATCCCCCGGACCCGAGCCGAAGAGGCCGGATCCACCACCGCTCTGGGGCACGAATCCATTGCTGCCAGAACCGTGGTCGACGGTGGCGGGTGCCGGGGCACCCGGCTTGGACTGGCTGGTGAGCCCGTCCACACCTCGCCCCGCCATGGCTTCGGCGTTGTCCGTCGCCGACGGTTTGCCGCTGCCCGTGGGGAAGTCATCGACCTTTGAAGCCGATCCGGAAGCGGCAGCGTCAAGGGGCTGGGAACGGGCCACTCCTGTCGCCGCGGTGGCGTCCGCGACCGCGGGAGTGGCACTGAGAAAGCCGAAGACGATCGCGAGCAGCCATGCGGCGGCCAGGAGGCCGCCGATGGCGAGGGCTTGCCTGATGCCCCACCGGGTGCCGGCCGCGAACCGCGCCATCCGGTCAGCCCGGTCGGGGATCGTGTCGTCGACGGAGAAGGCCACGGGCACGCGTCGAGCAGCGGGCGAGGACGCCCTCCACTGCTCGTGCGGCACGTGCGCCACATGGCCTCCCAAAGCTCCTGGACAGGCCCGCTTGGACACGAGCCACCCTTCAACGGAGAGTCACGTTAGCACTACATGGAGTCAACGCAACGGGTTTCCCGAGAACGGATCAGCAGCCGTCCAGGAATCGGTCAAGAACCCGGACCCCGAACCGCAACGAATCCACCGGAACCCTCTCGTCCACCCCATGGAACATCCCGGAAAAGTCCAGGTCGGCGGGGAGCTTCAGCGGCGCGAACCCGAACCCCCGGATTCCCATCCGGCTGAACGCCTTCAGGTCCGTACCCCCCGACAGCGTGTACGGCACGGCCAGCGCGCCCGGGTCCTCGGCGAGGAGGGCGTCGGCCATCGCACGCACCAGCGGCCCGTCGAAACCGGTCTCGATGGCGATGTCGTGGTAGATGAACTCCCTGGTCACATTGGGGCCGAGCAGTTCGTCGACGGTCTGGAAGAACTCGTCCTCATATCCGGGCAGGAAGCGGCCGTCCACGTGCGCGGTAGCGGCCTGGGGGATCACATTGGCCTTGTAGCCGGCCTCCAGCATCGTGGGGTTGGTGGTGTTGCGCAGCGTGGCGCCGATCATCCGCGCCAGCGGCCCCAGCTTGGCGACGGTCTTCTCCGCGTCGTCCAGGTCAAGCTCCAGCTCCAGCGCCCTGGAGGTCTCCTCCAGGAACGTCCTCACCGTCTGTGTCATCCGGACCGGCCACTCGTACCGGCCGATGCGGCCCACCGCCTCGGCCAGCTCGGTGACCGCGTTCTCCGCGTTGAGCATCGAGCCGTGCCCGGCCCGGCCGGTGGCGGTCAGGCGCATCCAGGCGATGCCCTTCTCGGCCGCCTCGATCAGATAGAGCCTGCGCGCCTCGTCGATGGAGACGCTGAACCCACCCACCTCACCGATCGCCTCGGAGCACCCGTCGAACAGGTCCTTGTGCTCTGAGACCAGCCACTGCGCGCCGTAGTGGCCCCCGGCCTCCTCATCGGCGGTGAAGGCCAGCACCACGTCCCTCGGCGGGCGACGCCCCTCGCTGAGCCGCTGTCGTACGACCGCGAGGATCATCGCGTCCATGTCCTTCATGTCAACCGCGCCGCGCCCCCAGACGCAGCCGTCCGCGATCTCACCGCTGAGCGGGTGGTGGGCCCAGTCGGCGGCGTTGAAGGGCACGACGTCCAGATGTCCGTGCAGCAGCAGCGCGTCCCGCGAGGAGTCCTCCCCCGCGATGCGGGCGATCACGTTGGCCCGCCCCCTGTCCGACTCCAGGATCTGCGGCTCCAGCCCGACCTCGGCCAGTTTCTCGGCCACGTACTCGGCGGCGGCCCGCTCCCCGGGCCCCGAATTGTCACCCGCGTTGGTCGAGTCGATCCTGATCAGGTCGCGGCACAGCCCGACGACCTCATCCTCACCGTTGAGCGTGGCCATGTGGACTCCTTGGGTTCGGTACGGCTTCCACCCCCATCCTCCCGCCGTACCCTCCTTCCCGGCACCCCGTCCGCACCCGCCCTCCTACCGATATGACGCAAGCTCAAGAGTTTGCTAACCTAAGTCCGCCGACGCGGGATGACGGTCCCGCGTGCAGGCACCACGTCCGGGTGGCGGAATAGGCAGACGCGCTAGCTTGAGGTGCTAGTGCCCTTTGCGGGGCATGGGGGTTCAAGTCCCCCCTCGGACACCAGATGGGTCCCGAAACTGTGCAGGTCACAGGTTCGGGACTTTGTCATTTCGGCCTCGATTCTGCTTGTGATACCGCCGCTGATACTGATCATGGTTTTAGACCCCTGACACCAGGGTCGCGAACGTGTCTGCGGCATCCCGCTGATTGCCAGGAAGCACGTGGGCGTAGACCTCGAGGGTCACGACCGCGCCCGCGTGGCCGAGCCGCTCAGACACGACCTTGATCGGTACACCCTTGGCGAGCAGAAGCGTGACATGAGCAGGCTGAAGAGTTCGAGGCGGCTCTCGGCAGGGTCGCGCGGTAGCGGCTTCGGCCGGCGCTCCTGCCCTTTCGTGGTGAGGGGGTGTCGTCGTACCTGGCACACCAACAGAACGACGTTCACTGGCCAACCCGCGGCCCCTTTCAACCGTCCTCACCTACCCGTCCGCCACAGCACAGGAGCGCTCGCATGAGAATCGCCGGCTCGATCGTCGTCGATGCAGTCGTTGCCGCTCTCGCCGGGTGCGGGGCGGGTGCGGACACTGCGGCACCTGTCGTGACCGTCACCGCGCCGGCACCTGTGGAGAAGAGCCCTAAGCCGATCGAGAAGGATGACAAGGAGCCCGATCCCACTCCGGCCGGGGAGAAGGAAGAGGTGGCGGAGAAGAAGGTCCTGCCGGACGTTGTCGGGATGAACCTGCAGGAGGGGCAGGACACCATGCAGGCCGCGGGGTTCTACATTCTGAACGACAAGGACGCCACCGGGCAGAACCGCTTCCAGGTGTACGACCGCAACTGGGTGGTGACCAAGCAGACGCCGGCCGCCGGACGGAAGGTGACGGTCGACACACTGATCACCTTGTATGCGAAGAAGATCGGCGAGTAAGACGAGTAGTGCGCGGCGCCCCTGCCCTTCGGGGTGGGGGCATCATCGTGTCCGGACCCCTCGCAGGGGCGATGAGCGCCCCGCCAGTCCGGCCCCGCAGCACAGGCCACCGCAACCCCCTGCGGACGATCACCCCGGAGCGCGAACATGAGCCGCATAATGCGTTACCTACGCTCCTCCACCGCGGAGTAGCTACGAGCGCAGAGAAGACCTATGACGCCCGCAGAGTCACAGCCGCACGACAACTACGCCAGGTTGCCCCTTGAGGAACTCGGCCTCACGGTTCGGGCGTACGCCCCCCTTAAGCGTGCGGGCATCAACACCTACGGCGAACTGATCGCTCACGGAGAGCAAGACCTGCTAGCGATCGACCGCAACAACCTCATGTATGTCGAGGAAGTCAAACGAAAGCTCGCCGCTATCGGCCTGTCCCTGCAACAGCCCCCTGCCTCACCGCACTGAAGTAGCGAGGGCACCTGCTGACTGCCGGCGCGTGATCACCCAACCGCGCGAGCATGGGCGGCATGGATCCTGAGCTGAGCGCGGCCAACGGTCGACTTCTGCTACCAGCAACCGGACACCACCACCGACTACAAGTGCACAGGCCCATTCGACCTCAGCAGCAGCCTGGGACTGTGGGTCCACAGCTTCAACGGCCTGGCCCCAAGGGCACGATCACCGTCAACCACACCCTGCACGGAGGCACCTATCCCGCGGGCGGCGGAACTCAAGACCGCGTCACGGTGAATTACCAGTACCAGCTGTACTGACCACAACAACGCCCCGCCTGCCCTCCGCGAGGAGGACGAGCGGGGCGCCCACGTGTTCAGGCCAGGCGAAACAACCTCGACAAACGCACCATCCGGCCGAAATATGGAGAACCGGTATCTCCTCAAGCCCGGTAGCCGGTGCTCATCTGAAGGTGTTCTCCTTCCCGAATGCGAGGAGTCACCCACAATGAGGATCCGCCGATTACATTCCGCTGTACTCGCCGTGGCGCTGGGCGCCAGTGTCCTGGCTGGTACCGCACCCGCCGTCGCCGCCACCCAGACCAGCGCGGCCGTGGCCGCCGGGGGCTGGCCGACACCGGACTGGTACCTGCAGGGCCCCTACCAGACCCTGGCCGCCTGCGACCTCGCCTACGAGGACGCTGCGCAGAACGGTCAATACACCGGGCTCGTCTACTGTCACTGGTTCCGCGGGGGTGGCCCTTATCCGGCGGGCTTCTACTACGAGGTATACATCCCCTGAACTTCAACAGGTGTGATGGGCGAGCCCCAGCCACCAGTGCACACTCAGGCCTTGGCGGCCTTCTGCAGGCGCATCCACGCCGCGTGCCGGTTCAACATCTCCAGGGGGCGACCAGGCGTGCTTCTCATACCTCTGCCAACCGCTGCCGTTGTTCGTCCGTGATCTCAGCCTCGCCGGCCACGATCGCCGTTGACGGCGGGAGCGCGTCCGTCACCTCCTGTACTGCGGCGTCCGCCTCCCAGTAGGCGCGCTGCGCTTCGATCGGGTCGTCAGGGATCTCATAGTCAGCCGTCGGCGTTCTCCCCCCTCCCCCGGGGTGTTGCGACGACCGCTGGAAGGGAAGAGACAGGCACTCTAGGTATCCGCTTGTTCCCTGATGATCTGGGTGTCCTAGGAGTTCAAGTCCTCCTCGGACACAAGCCTTTTGCACACGTGGAGGTCGGGTTGAACCCGGGCCTACACGGATCGTTTCCGGGGCCGACGGGTCAGCCGTAGATCTCGGCCTTGTCGACGGGGTCGGCCTCCTGGATGACCTTCACGAGGTCTCCTAACGTGGTCATCACGGCATCGATCCCCGCTCGTGTCATGCGGCGCGGGCAACCGGCCTGCCGCAGTTGAGCCTGGGCCGCCACGCGCCGAGCCTGCGTCTCGGCCATCCGCCGAGTGACGAGGGCGGGATCCGCCCCGGCCCCAAGAGCGGCCCGGTACCGGGCGAGCCTGCGGTCGCATCCGGAGATCCGCCAGGCCCAGGCCGCCGGCCCGGACCGTGCCGTGCACCCGCGCCACCACCGGCTTGGGCATGGTCACGACGAGGCGCTGCACCTCGACGACACCCTCGACGATCGGGGTCATCGCGCCGGAGCGCACCGCCGCGAGGTCGGCGCCGGAGCAGAACGAGGGGCCGTTGGCGCGCAGCACGACGACCCGGACGGCGTCGTCGGCCGCGGCCCGCCGCAGCAGTGCGGTCAGCTGGTCCAGCAGCGGGCGGGACAGCGCGTTGCGGTTGGCGACCGAGTCCAGGGTCAGCACCGCGACACCGCGCTCGCGGTCCGCGTCGTACCCGACCAGCGCGGGTCCGGCGCCGGTCTCACCCGTCCCGGCGACGCCGGGAGTCCCGGGGGCGCTCATCGGGGCGCCCTGGGCAGGCCCAGGCCCACGGTGGCGATCAGCTCGCGCTGGATCTCGCTGACGCCGCCGCCAACCGGCAGCTTCAGCTCGGTCTTGAACGCGTGGTCGGTGTCGCGCAGCACGGCGGCGGTCAGCTCGTCGGCGGGGTCGCCGTACCGCTGCACCAGCTGTGCGATCCGGGCGCCGGCCTCGACCAGCCGCTCAGAGTTGTACAGCTTGTTCACCGAGGCGTCGGCGGCGCCCAGCGTGCCGGTGCCGGTGTCGGCGACGATCCGCCAGTTGAGCAGCTCGTTCGCGGTGACGATCGCGTCGAGCTCGGCGAGCGCCCGGCGTACCTCGGGCAGGTCGGCCCATCCGGCGCCTCCCGCCCGGCCCGCCCAGCGGCGTCTCGGCGGCCCAGTGCCGGAGCCGGTCCAGGTGTGCCTGGATCTTGCCGGCCGGGCCGACGATGAACCGCTCGGAGTTGAGCTGGCTGACCACCACCGACCAGCCCTTGTTCTCCCGGCCGATCAGCCGGTCCGCGGGTACCCGGACGTCGTCGAAGTAGACGGCGTTGACCTGGTGCGAGCGGTTCAGCGTGCGGATGGGCGTCCAGCTGACGCCGGGCAGGGCGGTGTCGAGCAGCAGGATCGAGATGCCCCGGGTGCGCGGCTCCTCGGGGTCGGTGCGGCAGGCCAGCCACAGGTAGTCGGCGGTGTGCGCGCCGGAGATGAACATCTTCTGGCCGTTGACGACGTAGGAGTCGCCGTCACGCCGGGCGGAGGTGGTCAGCGAGGCCAGATCGGTGCCGGAGCCGGGCTCGCTGTAGTCGATGGAGACCTGCAGGTCGCCGGCGAGGATGCGTGGCAGGAACTCCCGCTGCTGCTCCGGGGTGCCGAACTCCTGGAGTGCCGGGCCGACCGAGTAGACGGTGACCAGTGGGTAGGGGACCTCGTACCGGAAGACGGTGCTGACCACGATCTGGTCGGCCACCGGGCCGAGGCCCCGGCCGCCGTGCTCCTCCGGCCAGCCCAGGCCGAGCCAGCCGTCGCGGCCCAGCCGCCGGGACACCGCCCGGTACGCGGGGCCGAACTCGTCCTCGTGCAGCTGGGCGCGCTCCTGCTCGGTCACCACGCCGGCGAAGTAGGTGTCCGCCTCCCGCTGGAGCTCGCGCTCCTCGGGGGTCAGGTCGATGTACACGCTGGTGTCCTCTCTCAGCTGACCCGGGCGGAGCCGGCCGCCGCGTCCAGGCAGGCCTCGGTGCCGCCCAGGAACTGGCCGAGGGCGAGCCCGCCGGTGACGTACCGGTGCAGCGGGTGGTCGATGTCGAGGCCGGTGCCGCCGTGCAGGTGCTGGCAGGTGAGCAGCGCCGGGACGGCAGACCAGGGCCGCCGATACCGGTGGTCCAGGGGCGGCTCGGCGTGGACCCGGCAGCCACCGTGGACGCCGTGAGAGGCACTGTGGACCTGGCGGATCATGCCGGTCAGTCAGACATGCCGGACGGCCCGGACCAGTGGCGGCCGGTTGCGCCAGGCGTGGAAGCCCGATTCGGAGACGTCCATGACCTGGCAGGCCTTCGCCGGTCATCACGGCGATGGCCGCGAACCGTCTTTTGGGGACAACCGCCTGCTTGGGCAGCTCGCCGACACGTCAGGGGACGGCCGGTTCGGTCTCCGGCGCCGCGACCGGCTCCGCGTTGTCGGAGAAGGTCGCGCCGGGCTTCTGGCCGGAATCGATCAGGTCCTGTTCACGCCGGTTGCAGATCGTCTGGCCGGCTGATCTGTGGATCGAATGCGATCTCTCGCACGGTACGACCGGCCTTCAACAGGTCCAGGACCTTCCGGCGGAACTCAGCGGGATATCTCCTTCTGAAAGGGGGGCAGAGGCGCGGCAGTCAACCAGAGCGACTCCACGGAACCGGGGGCACATCAAAGCCCGGGACGATTCAGTTCTCCGCCAGGACGATCACGCTGTCGTCCTGGGCGAGCGTCAGAGGGTCGGATTTGGGCGGGTTAAGAAGCACCCCATAGGAAGGCGCCTCCTCACCATGACGCTTGAGACGGTAGCCGATTGCGGTTTCGCCGCGCCGCCGTGCGGCCTCGACAACCGTAGCGAAGTTCGCTTCTTTCCCCGGAATGAGATAGTCAGAGGATGGCTTGAGATAAATCTCAGATCCGTCCGGCTCGAAAAGATGGGTGAACACCGCATTAAGGTGCTTGTTCTCCGCCATCTGGGTGAGCAGTAGGCTGATGAGCTTGGTGCTGACGATGAAGTCGTCAGCCTTGGTGACCTGGGCGACTTCCCTGTTGCCGTCGTCGTTCATCTCGGTCACGATCGAATAGGGGTCTCCGAGTTGCACCTCGATGTCTCGCAGATGCAGCAAAGTCACCAGGGTGCGGTCATCGGCATTCCCGGGATCGGTGCTGTCATCTGACAGCACCACGATGTGCTCATAGCTGCCCAGATCAAGCGTTTCCAGCGATCGCCTACTCGTCAGTTCGCAGGGTTTGTAGCCGATCACCAGGTTGGTACGGCCCTCCGTGAGGAGCACGGTGGGCCGTGTGGGCGCGGCGATGTCGAGAGTGGACCCGGGCTCGACCAGGCGATCCAGTAGATCGATGATCTTCGGGGCGCGGGAATTCCAGCCGATGAACAGAGTTCGATCGGGTTCCGGGGTGCGGGCAGGAACCATGGCGATCGCGGACTCCAGGATAGGGACCGGCGTATCGGCCAACTGGATGAGCAGGTCGTCCTCGGCGATCATAATCATCTGGTCTTGATCGCCGACTGGAGTACTCATGGACGGGTTGATCAGCACATCTCCGTCACCGCGCAGAATGCCAACCGGACTGCCGAGTCGGTAGGCATCAAGCGTCTCGCCGTAGGTCTTTCCGATCAACGCGGGCTCGGCGCGTATGTAGAACTCATTGCCGGCGAAGTCGAGCAGATCGGCGCACACGGTGGACAGACCCGCCTGCCGGTGGGACTGCACGACAAGCCGGACGGCGATGTCGTCGGCGTCGATGACCTGGGCCTCGGGACCGGCGGCAAGCTTGGCGGCCGCGAGATTCTCCGAGTCCTGGACGGCGGCGACCATATGCGGCCGTCCGTGAGGCCAGGATCGGTTGCTCAGCAGCAGCAGAGACTTGATCACATTGATGTCGGAATCGTCGCCGGGGGGCGACAAGACCATGATCGCTCGCGCGGTTTCCGGGCTCACCAACTCCAGATCGTTTCGATTGAGGGGATTGCCGGAGCGGCAAATGACCCGCGTGCGCCCTGTGTCGCCGATCTGAGCGCGGATCTGCTCATCCATGTCGACCTTGTCGTGGTCGGCGAGGATCACCACACACGAGCGCCGCTGACTTTGGTTGGCCTTGGCCAGCTCCGCCACGACCGTGAACACCTGGTCCGACCAGCCGAGCAGCACGGTATGGCCACGCTCGATCACGCGGGAGCGCCCCTTGCGCAACTCGGTGATCCGGTTCTCCAGGCCCGTGGTGAGCACACCGATCAATGAGCTGACAATGAAAACCCCGCCGATCGTGACCGTCAGCATGAGCATCAGGAACATCGCGCTGCCGGTGTCTCCGCCCATCGTCCCTGGATCGATCGCGCGCATCAGGGTCATCCAGGTGATGCCGAGCCAACCGCCGTTGGAGATGGCGTCATCGCGTGCCAGCAGCAGCACGGCCCCTGCGACTACGATGATCAAGAGCAGTGATGCCAGGGTGAGCCAGCCGATCAGAGCCGGGGTGCCCCGATCCATCGTACTGTCGAACCAATATCGCAGCCGGCCCCGAAACCTCGCCCGCACCCCTGCCCCCTCCAGTGTTGACTTAAGAACGGAAAGGACCGTATCAGCGGCCGTCCCGGCTGGAGAATCTTCACTACAGAAACCCCCTTATGTGAGGGTTTGTCCTCTTTCGCCGTCAGCTCTTCACTTGCCTCAGGCTGGGTATCTCCGCAGGCAAAGCGCGCTGTTCCCAACCTGAAATGCACCCTTTGGGGTAATAAAGCCTCCTCGCCTCACCTGCCGCTTCACCCCATTTCACGACGAGCGACCACACCGGCTTCGCACCCGACTGCGGGGCGCCCGTCCCCGCCACCCGGACAACACGCCAGGGCCGTGCTCGACGAGTACACGGCGCTTCAGTCGGCTGGGTGGTCAACGACCGCAGATTCCACCATTCGGAATGATCTCAGCCCCTCAATGCGGCGTTCCTGCGCATGAGGGCGACCTGCACCACTGAAATTTTCATACCTCCGCTGAATTCTTCATGCCAAGGAGCAGGTCAGCGGTACGGCCTGGGGAAACGTCCTGTACACGCGCGCGAAACAGGCCAAACATGGGAGCGCTCCCATATGAGCGTTTCCTCCATGGAAGGCTTGAAGATGAAGACACTGCGTTTGTGGGCTCTGTCCACAGCGGTCGCGCTCCTGGCGGCGATCGGGGTGGCCGTCACCTCGCCCGCGGCCCAGGCGGCGGTCGCCTGTTCCGTGACCTACACCAAGGCCTGGGACAACGGCAGCGGGTTCGGCGCCAACATCACGATCAACAATCTCGGCGACCCGGTCAGCCCGTGGACGCTGCGCTACACCTGGCCCGGCAACCAGCAGGTCACCCAGGGCTGGGGCGGAACCTGGACTCAGTCGGGCCAGAGCGTGACCGTGACCGCCCCGTCGTACGCCCAGGGCCTGGGCACGGGAGCCGGCGTCACCGTCGGCTTCAACGGCAGCTACAGCGGCACCAACACCGCCCCCACCGCTTTCGCCGTCAACGGCGTGGCCTGCGGCGGTACCCCGACGTCGCCGCCCACACCCACACCCACACCGACGCCGACGCCGACGCCGACGCCCGGCAACGCACAGGCTGTCGTGGCCGCGATGCAGCCCGGCTGGAACCTGGGCAACTCCCTCGATGCCACCGGCGCGGACGAGACCTCATGGGGCAACCCGCGGATCACGGCGGCGCTGCTCGACAACATCAGGGCACAGGGCTTCAACAGCATCCGGATCCCGGTGACCTGGGGGCAGTACCAGGGTGGGGCGCCCAACTACACCATCAACGCGACGCACATGAACCGGGTGAAAGAGGTCGTCGACTGGGCCCTCGCCGACGGTTTCTACGTGATGATCAATATCCATCACGATTCGTGGCAGTGGATCCAGAACATGCCGGGCGACCGCACGAACGTACTCGCTCGGTACAACGCGATCTGGACCCAGATCTCCAGCACGTTCCGGAACTCCTCCGCCAAGCTGGTGTTCGAGAGCGTCAATGAGCCGACCTTCACCGGCAGTTCCGGAGACGCCCAGAACGCGACGCTGCTGAACGAGCTCAACACGTCCTTCCGAAACATCGTGCGCCAGTCGGGCGGCAACAACGCGACTCGGCTGCTCGTCCTGCCGACCCTGCACACCTCGGCCGACCAGGCCAGAGTCGACGAGCTGGTCAGCACGTTCAACGCGATGAACGACCCCAACCTCATCGCGACGGTCCACTTCTACGGGTACTGGCCGTTCAGCGTCAACGTCGCCGGCGGCACGCGCTTCGACGCCACCGTTCAGCAGGACCTGACCGGCGCCTTCGACCGGGTGTACAGCGCCTTCGTGACCCGCGGCATCCCCGTGATCATCGGTGAGTACGGCCTGCTGGGCTTCGACCGGCACACCGGCACGATCCAACAGGGCGAGAAACTGAAGTTCTTCGAGTTCCTCGGCCACTACGCGCGTACCAGGCAGATCACCACCATGCTGTGGGACAACGGCCAGCACTTCAACCGGACCTCGTTCCAGTGGGCCGACCCCGAGCTGTTCGCGCAGATCAAGTCCAGTTGGACGACGCGCTCGGGGACAGCCTCGTCGGATCAGGTGTTCAACGCCAAGGCGTCCGCCATCACGAGCAAGACGCTCACGCTGAACCTGAACGGCACCTCGTTCGTGGGGATCCGCCAGGGCAGCACGGATCTGGTACGCGGCACCGACTACACCGTCTCGGGCGACCAGCTCACGTTCACCGCATCCGCGCTCACCCGGCTGACGGGCTCCCGGGCCTACGGCGTCAACGCGACGCTGTCGGCTCGGTTCTCCCAGGGCGTCCCGTGGCGGATCGACATAGTCACCTACGACACGCCGACCGTGCAGAACGCGAGCGGAACGACGAGCTCCTTCGCCATCCCCACCACGTTCAAGGGTGACCAGCTCGCCACCATGGAGGCCAAGTACGCCAACGGCACCAACGCCGGCCCCCACAACTGGACGTCGTTCAAGGAGTTCGACGTCGCCTTCGCGCCCAACTACAGCACCAACACGATCACGCTGAAGCCGGAATTCTTCGCCGAGGTCAACGACGCCTCAAAGGTCACGCTCACCCTCCACTTCTGGAGCGGCACGACCGTGACCTACTTCGTCACCAAGTCGGGAAGCACGGTCACCGGTACCACGACCTGACCGGGCGGGCTCCCCGCCCAGCAGCGTCCCGGCGGGCCACGGTTCAGGAGAACGGATCGTGGTCCGCCGGCATCCCAGGCCATAACGGAACGTACGCCTGCGACCTCATCCGGCCGATCTTCGGCCTGACGTACAGCCGAATGATCATTTGAGGGGCCGTGACCTGACCTGCACGGCGTGCGCCTCGATCCAGTCATCCAGGTACTCCACCACCGTGATCGCGTTCCGATCGACGCGGGCGCCCTCTCACACCGGGGCCGATGATGCGAAGACCGCTCCACACGGAGGGTGATCATCAGAGCACGAACGGCGTTTACGGCAGTTTTAGGCGGCCTGATGCATTGTTCTCCTATTACAGCTAGTGGGAGGAAGAAAGATGACCTCTGGGTCGGACGAATTCAGCACCGCGGAAATGCTGGCGAACGAGCCACCCAGGCGCCGCGTCCCCCGCTCCGCACTGCTCATCGCCACCACCGCACTCGTCGTGGTCACGGGTGCCGGCGTCGCCACCGCGTCCGCGTTCTCGCCCTCGCCCTCACCGTCCTCGACACCCACGGCCGGCGACACCGTGACACCGTCGGCGGCCCCGTCCGAGACATCTTCCGACAAGGCGCCGGGGCAGGGCCGGGGCCGGGGCCACAGGATGGGCTTCGGCGGACCTTCCATCCACGGCGAGTTCGTCGTGCCCGACGGCGAGGGCGAGTACGTGACCGTCGCCACCCAGTACGGCGACGTCACGGCCGTCGACCAGGACTCGATCACGGTCAAGAGCGAGGACGGCTACACCAAGGAGTACGCGATCAACGGCGACACCCGGATCAACCGCCGCGGCGAGGACGGCGACGCGCTGAAGACCGGGCAGAAGGTCATGGTCATGGCGAAGGTGGACGGCAGCACGGCCACCGCCGTCGCGATCCACGACGCGACCATGCGCGACGGGCAGGGCCGACACGGCAAGGGAGGCCAGTGGCACGGCAGGGGAGACCGCTCGCACCACGACCACCAGCCCGGCCAGTCACCGACCTCCTCACCCGCGCCGACCTCCTGAGCGCTGGGAGTCACCCCCGTTCCATGCCGCCCGAGGCGGCATGGAACGGGTTACCGCACCTTGAAGAGAACCGGCGTTGGCCCTGCGCCGACGCCTCGGCCGCCCACCGACGACAGCCCTCGTCGAGGGGGTGATCCGTGGAGACGCCATCGACGGAGGAGAGGGCGCTCCGAACACGCGGTGATCTCGACGCCACGGTTTCGGCGATGTCAGTCCGGTCGTGGGGCCGGGTTGGCGGTGACCGAGCGGAGCAGGGGCCGTGACAACGCGCCCGCCCCCAGCACCCCGGCGAACCCCACGGCGACAGAGGTCAGCAGCGTGACCGCCCCGCTCACGCTCATCGCCGCGTACACGAACGGCAACGCGCAGAACATGCCGATCAGGATGGAACCGCCGCCCATCACCGCGAGGGGGACGAGAGTCTCGGTACGCCGCGCCCGATCCAGCACTTCGAGCGGGGTCCCGGCCAGGCGGAGCAGGGCGTACGCCTGCCGCCGGTCGAGCACCGACGAGGCAGCCGTGATCCCCGCGCTCGCGATCGCCACCAGGAAGGAGACCACGAGCACGACCAACGTCCCGGTGCGGACATCGTCGAGCAGACGGATACCCTGCCACTGGTCGTCCACCGGCGAGGTGGCGATGCGCCCCGGCGCCAGGCCGGCGAGTGCCGTACGGACGGTGTCGACCCGCACGGTGTATCCGTCACCCGAGGGCAGGCTGATCGTGAGCGTCCTCTCCTTCGCCCGGCCGGACCCCGACCCGCCGGAGGTCGTGACGTGAGCGTCGATCCCGGCTCCGGAGAGCCGTTCCCTCGCCTGCTCCGCGAGGGCGGCCGCCTGGGCGTCGGGGACCACAAGGCGCAGACCGGCCGTGGAGGGGGGAGCGCCCAGCAGGTCGGACGACGGGCTCAGCAGCCCGATGAACCCGGCGATGAAGCCGGTCAGTGCCACTCCGCTGACGGTCCGCCAGGCCGACTTCGGGTCGTCGACCAGGCGGCGGCCGGCCAGCAGCCTCGCGGGCCGCCGCGCCGTACGGGTGGTGATTCGGCCGATGACGCCCACCACCCAGGGCCCGACGAGGTTGACGCCGAGGAAGGCCAACCCGAGCACGCCCGCGACGACCGTTATCGACGTGTTCCGGAACGACAGCGGGACGGCGATCAGGATCACGAACAGCGCGACCACCCGGACGAACCGCATCGCGGGCGGCGTCTCCCGTTTCGCCACCCCGAGCGGGCTGACCACCACCCGCCGCAGCCCGACCACCGCCGACAGGCCGACCAGCAGGGGTACGGCCAGCAGTACGCCGAGCACGGGGAGGATTCCGGGCCACAGGTCGGCGGCGAACCACGACCCGCCGGCCATCTCGATCCGGCTCAGCAGCGGAATGGCCGCACCGTACAGCACCAGGCCGAGCACGGCCCCGCCGAACGCCGTGATCACCGCCTCGGCGACCGTCATCATGACGACCTGCCACGGCGTCGCCCCCACCAGCCGCAGCGCGGCCAGCCGCTGGTCCCGCCGCGCCACGGTCAGCCGGGCCGCCGCGCCCCCGAACACGAGCAGCGGCACGACCATCAGCACGCTCGCGATGAGCGCCATGATCTGGTAGACGACGGTCTCGTCGCCGGCCCTCCCCGCGAAATCACTGATCTTCGTCGGCGGCGCGGACGTCAGCGGGTGGTCCGTCCGGGAGGCCGCCATCGCGGGGTCGGCGGCCGTGCGTCCCACAACGGCGACGAGCTCGTCCGGGTACAGCAGCCCGTCGTCCCCGATCGTGCCCGCCACCTTGCCGGGGAAGCGCGCGGCGAGCTGCCCGGCCGGCAGTTCCCTCATCAGCTCCGCGAGCCCCGGCGACACCCACACCTCACCCGGCCTGGGCATCCGGCTCATCCCCGGCGGCCTCACCCCGGGAGCGTCCCGCAGCGGCGCGACGTCCACGACCGTGATACTCAGGTCCCGGACGTAGTCCTTGGCCGTGGCCTCGATCGCGACGGGCGTCCCCTTGGCCTCCACCGGGTTGCGCCACGCCTCCCGGTCGGCGCGCGCCGCGAAGGCGACGTTGGCGGCCAGCGCGAACACCAGCAGCGCCGACGAGATCGCCACGGCCGCGGCCGTCAGCCCCGTCCCCAGCATCGACTGGCGCCCGCCGCCGCGGAGCAGCCGCCAGCTCAGCTCCAGCAGGTTCCTCACGCGCTCCCCCCGGACAGCGCCTGGGGGTGGTCCTGCCTCTGGCCAGGGGTGAGGATCATGCCGTCGCGGACCTCGACGACCCGGTCGCACCACCGGGCCACCTCCGGGTCGTGGGTGACGACGACCAGGGACGCGCCGTTGTGCTTGGTGGCCTCGACCAGGATGCGCATGATCTCATGGCCGGTGGCCTGGTCGAGGGCGCCGGTGGGCTCGTCCGCGAAGATCACGGCGGGGCGGGTGACGAGCGCGCGGGCGATCGCGACCCGCTGCGCCTGCCCTCCGGACAGCTCGCCCGGCCGCCGCCCCTCCATCCCGCCCAGTCCGAGCGGCCCGAACCACCCCCGCGCCTCCGATACGGCCCGCCCTCGCGTCATCCCGCCGAGCATCAGCGGCAGCGCGACGTTCTCGTCCGCCGGCAGTTCGGGCAGGAGCTGCCCGAACTGGAACACGAATCCGAACCGGGTACGGCGCAGCGTGCTGCGAGCCCGCTCCCCCATCGTGTCGATCCGTTCTCCCAGCAGACGCACCTCTCCGGAATCCGGCTTCATGATGCCCGCGAGACAGTGGAGCAGGGTGGACTTCCCCGACCCGCTCGGCCCCATGATCGCCAAAGCCTCCGCGCGGCCGATCCCGACATCCACCCCCGCCAGGGCGACGGCCGGTCCGAACCGTTTGACCAGGCGGTGGCCGGAAAGCACGAATTCACTCATGCCTCCGACCCTGGCCTGCCCGCCCTCTCTCCCGGATCGGCCGACCGGCTGATCGTCCATGTCCCGCATCGGCCGAAAGTCCACCCTGGTAAAGACGCCCCCCGGGTGCGGTGGCGGCCGGAGACATCACCGGCTGAAAGGCCACGTCGCCGGTTGGGACCGGGATCAGCGGAGCGTCACTTCGCCCGCGGCGGTGGCGACGCCTATCCGGTTCCAGGCGTTGATCGCGGCGATCGTCCACAGCAGATGGACCAGTTCGGTGTCGTCGAAGTGCTCGGCGGCCGCGTCGAGGACCTCGTCGGGAACGCCCTTCTCCGCGATCAGGGTCACGGACTCGGTCAGTGCCAGGGCCGCGCTTTCGGCTTCGGTGAACAGTGGGCTCTCACGCCAGGCCGACAGAGCGTCCAGACGGCGCGGGTCCTCTCCCGCGTCCAGGGCGGCCCGGGTGTGCAGGCCATGGCAGAACGCGCAGCCGTTGAGCTGTGATGCGCGCACCCGCACGAGCTCGACGAGGGCCGGCTCCAGTCCCTCGCACGCGGCCGCGTCGAAGACCGTCATGACGGAGTGGACATACGGTGCCGTGGCGTGCACGTTGACGCGCGGCTTCATCGGGCCTCCATCGGGCGGCGGCCCTGCACCGAGTAGATCACGCACGAGCTGGCCCGGAAGCCGGGGTCGGCCAGCAGGACGCGCACGTCGGCGAGTTGCCGGTCGGTCATCCCCTCCTGGACGAACTGATCACGCAGGTGCCGGGTGTGGTGGGCGACAAGGTGCACCCCCGGGGAATCCGAGTGCCACAGCTCCAGCCTGGGCAGCGGATCGATGTCGACCAGGCCGGCACGGCACATCGCGGCGGCGGCGTGGCGCCCCCACGCCACATCGGCGCCCGCGCGGGTCATCAGGCGAATCTTGGCCTCCATGAACGTCTCGTAGAGCCGCCGCGCGGCGGGGTCGGGCATCAGCAGCGCGGGACCGTAGGTGATGTCGAACTCGTCGAGTTGGAGCACGCCGCCGGGTTTGAGCGCGCGTACCAGGCGGTCCAGCACGGCGAGGCGTTCGGGCAGGTGCAGCAGGACCAGCCTGGCGTGCACGAGGTCGAACTCGGCTTCGGGCAGCGGGTCGCGTACGATGTCGTGGCGCAGGATCTCAAGGCCGGGGACGGCGGGAATGCGCTCGGGCTTGATGTCGGTGGCCACCACGCTCCCGGTGGGACTCACCCGCCGAGCCAGCCACACCGCCACACTGCCGCCGCCCGCCCCCACCTCCAGACACCGCCACCCCGGAGCGACCCCGGCCTGGGCGAGGCGGTTCGTGGTCATCGGGTCGTAGGCGCGGGCCAGGCAGCGGTGCTGGTCGAGGGCGTGCTCACCGTGATTGTCGAAGACGTAGCGCGACGCGCTCGTCCCGGCGGCGGTGACGGTTGGGTGCATGGATCACTCCTCGGTCGGGATGAGAGAGCCGGGGACGGCGGACTCGGCCGCGATGCGGGCGAGGGTGGCGGCACAGACCTTGCCGGTCGGGCCGAGCGGCAGTTCGGGCAGCACCACGAACCGTTCGGGCAGTTTGCGCGGCTCCAGGCCACGCTCGTCGCGCAGGTAGGCGGTCAGTACGGCCGGGGACGGCGACGGAACGCCGTTCTTCGGGGCCACACACGCGCACAGGCGCTCACCCAGGTCCGGGTCGGGGACCGGCACACAGCACACGTCCGCGACATCGGGGTGGGTGCCGAGCTCGCGCTCCACTTCGAGCGGAGAGATGTTGAGCCCGCCCCTGACCACCACGCGCCGGATCCGGCCGACGACCCACAGCGTGCCGTCGGCTTCCAGCCGGCCCAGGTCGCCGGTGCGTACCCACCCGCCCGCGGCCCGGTAACGGTCGTCCAGTTCGGGTGCCGCCACGTGGCACAGCGGGCTCATCGGTCCCAGCGCCCAGATCTCCCCGATCTCCCCGGCGGGCACCGGTCGCCCTTCGCGGTCCCGGACGGTCACCTCGGTCACGTCGGGGTCGGGGCGACCGGCCAGCCCGGGACGCCACCGGCCGGGGTCGCCTCCGGTATGGCAGTTGACACCGTCGGTGGACCCGTAGACGTTGACGACGGGCCGGTCGAACCGCCGTACGCAGGCGTCCCACGTCTCCTGATGCAGCGGCGCCCCGCTGGCGATCACGGCCCGCAGGGACGACAGGTCCGCGTCGGCGTGACCGTCGAGATCGGCCATGCGGCGCAGCATCGTGGGTACGCCGAGCACGTGGCTGGGGCAGTGCCGCTCGATCGCGCGCAGCGCGGCGGCGGGGTCGTAGCGGGACAGCAGCACGAGGGTGCCGCCGTGCCTGGCCAGGGTCACCGAGGTCCCGCAGGACCCGAACGAGGACGCCAGGGAGACCAGCAGCAGATTGCGCATCGGCTCCGGGCCGAACCGCAGCGCCGCCAGGTAGTTGCCCCGCCCGCCCGCCATCGCGTTGTGCGAGTAGGCGACCATCTTGGGCTCGGCCTCCGAGCCCGAGGAGACCAGGATGCGTGCGGGCGCCTCCGGGTCGGGGCGGGTGGGACGCCAGCGCCGGACCTCGTTCGCTGCGGGACGGTCCAGGCCGCGCGCCCCTGTCACGGGCCGGCCGAACGTCCACAGTTCGCGAAGGTGCGGCATCTCGCACCGCCGGTCGCGGGTCGCCTCGACCGTGGCCGGGACGGTGATGAGGGCTCCGGCCCGGGACCTGGCGAGCAGGGCGACGACGTCGCGAAGCCCCCGGGCGTCGGGAATGGGCAATGCCACGGCGCCGATCGCCGCGACCGCGAGCTCGGCCACCACCGCGTCGCGTCCGTTGGGCAGCAGGACGCCGATGATGTCAGCCGATCCCCAGCCTGCCCCGGACAGGGCGGCGGCGGCGCGGCGGACCCGGATATCCAGCGCGGCGTAATCGAGGGTGCCCGCCTCGTCGATGACCGCGGGGCGGCCGGGCGCCGTCCGGACATGCTCACCGAACAGGGTGTACAGATCCCGGCCGGGGCACAGTCCACGCGCGGTCCACTCCGCGCGCAGCCGTCCGGGAACACGATCGGTCAGGACGATGCCGTTGGCGGAGGTCCAGGACGGCGCATTGACGGGTCTCATCGGGCGTTCTCCAACTAAAGGGGCGCGGTTGCCGGGACGAACGTCCACGGCGCGCGGCTGTAGACGGCCTCGCCGCCGATGTCGAGCGCGGCCGAGAACGCGGGGTCGGCGGCCATCTCGGCCAGCTCGGTCACCACGGTGACGGCGCCGGTCCTGCCCGGCCACCGGGCTGGTGAGCAGGCGGGCGCGACACCACCGTCCCCCCTACCGTGCGGGACGGTGGTGTCGCGGATGAGGCGGGCCGCGTCGACCAGGGCCGTCTCGGCGCGCACCCCCGCGCCGGTGCGGGCGCGGGCCAGCAGCGCGGCGACGATCCCCTCCGCGCTGATGAGCCCGCCCAGCACATCGGTGAGAGTCAGCAGGGACGGCGCGGGCGGCTCGCCGGGGCCACCGACCAGGGCCGCCACTCCGCAGTACGCCTGCACCAGGTAGTCGGTGCCCAACGGCTGGGGGTCGGGCAGGAGGTCCGCCCACCCTCCCGCGTGCGCGTGAACCAGGCAGGGCCGCACGACGGCGAGGGCCTCATGGTCCAGGCCGAGCCGGGCCGCACGGCCCGGCGGCCAGTTGTGCAGGAACACGTCCGCGGCGGCGACGAGCCGTAGGGCGGCACGACGGCCAGGCGCGGACTTCAGATCGGCCTCGACCACCCGTTTTCCCCGGTTCAGTGCCTGGAACCTGGCCGAGCACTCTCCCGCCATGGGCGGCACTCCCCGCATGGGGTCACCTCCTGGCGGTTCGAGCCGGACGACCTCGGCGCCGAGCAGGCCGAGCAGGTGTCCCGCGAGCGGGCCCTGCACCCTGCTGGTGGCCTCCACGACCCGCAGCCCGGCCAGCGGGGCGTGGTCATGCGGACCGAGTGGCGGAAGGGCGGACGCCGGGGCGGTGACGGCCCGCCCGCGCAGCCGCCACGGCGACGCCGGGGCGGGGGGAAGAAGACCGGGGGCGTCGGCGGCCCGCACCGGCAGCACGCTGACGCCGCTGCGCTCGGCCACGGCTCGCACGGCCCGGTAGTCCAGCGCGGCCGCCGCCGTCCCGAGCGCGGCGGGCAGTGGGCACGTCGCGGTGGCGAAGCGCTGCTGGAACGGTGGCCAGCCCGCCGCGACCGCGGCGGGGCCGGCACCCAGTTCCGTCCAGAAGCGCCTCCAGTCCTCGGCGTCGAGCGTCTCGATCTCGAAACGCACGCCGTCCGCCGAGCGGAAGGGCGGGGCACCGTACCCCGCCGGGCCGGCCGGGCCGGGTGAGCCGAGGCCGGGCTCGGCGGTGGCCGCCGCGACGTACGGGGTGAGGGCCAGCAGCGCCGCCTGGGCGGCCGAGGTGGCCGCCGCCAGGGCCGGCCCGCCGCGCAGCAGGGCCAGCACACCCGCGCTGACCGCCTGGACCGCGAGCACCCCGGCGCACACGGAGACGTAGTCCACGCGCAGCGGTCGTGGCCCGCCGGCGGCCCGCCCGTGGACCTGCATGATCCCGCAGGCGGCCTGCACATCGCGTTCGCCGGCCATGGGCACGGCCACGGGCCCTGACCAGCCGATCCGGCACTCGGGCAGCGCATCGCCCATCGCCGCGAACGGCAGGCGGGTGACGCCCAGCCACCCCGCGGGTGCCCCATCCGGCGGCGTCTCGTTCCCCGTCTCGACGGCGCAGCCCAGCGCGCGCAGCCGCCGTACGGCGACCCGCAGCGCGGGTGAGTCGCCGAGCGCGCGCACGGCCGCCCCCGCCAGCGGCCGGCCCGCCGCCACCCCGGACCGGATTACGTCCACCGGCCCGTCCCGTGGGTCTCCCGCATCTCGCCGAGCCGGTCGCGCAGAGCCATCCGGCGGACCTTGCCGGTGCCGGTGCGCGGTATCTCATTCCAGGTCAGCACCACGGGGTCGGCCAGCCGCGGCAGATCGGCGGTGGCGCGCCGCCACGATCCGAGATCGAGTGCGCCGTTCTCGGTGACCACGACGGGCAGGGAGGGGCGCTCGGGAACGCTCAGGATGACGCACTCCAGCACCTCGGGGATACGGTCGTCGATGACGTCCTCCAACTCGACGCAGCTTCCCTCGGGGATGGCGTCCACCTCCCGATCCACGAAACGCATGCCGCCGGTGCGGGTGAGGGCGCCGACGTCGCCGGTGTTCCACCACTCGCCCGCCCGCTTGTCCTGCCAGCGGCTCTGTTCGCCGACGTATCCGAGGCACAGTGCCTTGGTCCGGCAGTACACCAGGCCGGTGGTGCCTCGCGGCACCGGTCGCAGCGTCTCGGGATCCACGACGCGCAGCCGGGTGCGGGTGGGGATCGGATGACCGAGGTCGCGGGTGGTGGGGTGCCGGTCGTGCGCGGTGGCCATGGCGCGCCGGGTGAGGAACCGGAAGGTCAGCGGACCGGTCTCGCTCTGCCCCCAGCCCTGCAACCACACCGGGCGACGGTGCCGCGTGGTGTGCAGGAAGGCGCGCACGGTGGGCGGGTGCATGGCGTCGAAGGTGCTGATGTAGAGGCGGACGCGCTCGAACGGACCGCCCTGCTCCTCGGCGTGGCGCTGCCAGCGCACATAGGTCGCGGGCAGTGCTTCGAGGGTGGTGGGCCGATGCCGGTGCAGGAACGGGCCGGCCTCGGCCCAGTCGGGGGCGCAGACCGCCAGGAGTTTGGCGGGGGCCAGCCACAGCACGCTCGCGGCCTGGGCCAGCGCGCGGCCGTGCGCGAAGGAGATCGCACTGGCCACGGTGTCGCCGGAACGGCTGCCGAGCACCGGCCAGCGGTGCGCCTCGAACCCGGCCAGGCGGCGCATGATCGTACGGGTGGAGTGGACGACGAGTTTGGGCACGCCGGTGGTGCCGGAGGTGTGCATGATGGCCAGCGGGTCGTCGGCGGGCGGGCGGTACGCGGGTGGTGCGGCATGGCCGCGTACATCGTCGATGGACAGGGTGCCCTCGGCCGCGCCGTCGACGAGCAGGGTCCTGGTGGCGAAACAGGTCAGGTCGGTGCCGGCCTCGCGGCTCGACGCCAGCAGCGCGGAATCGGTGACCAGGAGGGTCGGCTCCAGTCGCTTCAGCAGCGTCTCCAGCACGTCGGGGGTCAGGTTCGCGGAGAGCGACGCGGGCACCGCGCCGATGCGCGCCGCCGCGCAGTTCAGCAGCACGTAGTCCCAGTGGTTGCGCTTGGCGATGGCGACCCGGTCTCCGCGCCGCACCCCGGCGGCTGCGAGCCACCCGGCGACATCGCGGACGAGCCCGGCCAGGCCGGGAATGTTCAGCGCGGAACCCAGCGCGGGCGCGATGTCCAGCGGCCGGCTCAGGTGCACGGCCGTGGCGTGGCCTCGGTCGGCCAGATCGTCGAACAGGGTGCCCAACTCGATGGGCTTGGTGAGGAGTGCCATCTGCTCGCCTTCCGGTTCGGGGATGGGGACGGGAGGCCGCGGCGCGGCCACGGCGGACGACCCCGGTCAGCCGGCGGGCGACAGGTGGGCGAGCACCCGCGCGGCGGCCCGCGCGGCGGAGGCCACCGCACCCTCGCTGCACGGGCGCAGCGCCGTCCAGTCGCCCGCGTACTCCACCGCCGAGGCCGGACGGGCCTCGAACGCGGCGCGCAGTTCGAGGGCACGCGGTGTCGCCTCGGGCAGGCCGTACCGGAACCGATGCACGTGGGCGGAGGTGACGCACGCGGCCATCCCTGGCACGAAGTGTTCGGCCCGGGCGGTGAGGCGGTCCTTCACCTCCTCGTCGGGGGCGTCGATCAGTTCGGCGGTACCCCGGGGTGAGGCGACGAGCGACACCAGGCCACGCCCCGCGGGCACCCGCCCGGGATGCTTGTGATGATCCACGGTGATCACGTTGACCAGGGGGTCCTCGGCGGCGGGGACGAGGGTGGCGAAGCCGCGCCGTACGCCCGTGGGGGCCATCGGCCGGTCCAGGACCAGGGTGAGACGGAGCATGGGCGCGTAGCCGCACGCATCCCGGTAGGCGCGTTCGACCGGCGGGGCGTCCGTATGCAGGCGTGCCGCGACGGGGGCGGGCACGGCCAGTACCGCCGAGCGCGCGGTGACGGTGCCGCCGGGCGACTCCAGCCGGACCTCGCCGGAGTCCGCGACCACCCGGGTCACGGTGTGCCCGGTGACCACGTCGAGCCGCGCGGCCAGCGCGCGAGCGAGGGTGTCCATGCCGTCGCGGTAGGTGTGCCAGCCGTTCGTGCTGCCCGAAGCCGCCAGATGCGCGGCGAACGGGGCCGCCGCGGCGCGCTCGGAATCCCACCCGAAGAATCCGGCGACCAGCGGTTGGACGAGGTAGTCGTGAAGGTCGGGATGGTAGCGCCTGACGAGGTCGGCGACGGTGGCGGAGCCCAGTGGGCCGCGCTCCGGGCGGTCAGGGTCGAGGCCGCCGAGCCGGGCCAGGCGCGTCTGGAGGCGGAGCAGGTCCACCCGCGCGCGTGGCGGCAGCCCCGCCCCGGTGAGCAGTCCCAGCGGGCGGCCGGCGTGTGGCCTGGATCGGCCGCCACGCCACACGGCGAGCGCGTCGCGCACCCGGGGCACGGCCTCGGGGTCGGCGTCGAGACCGAGGGCGGCGATGAGCCTCCAGGTGGCCGGGTAGCCCGCGGCCGAGGGGAGCATCTCGGCCCCGGTGTCGATCAGACAGCCGTGGACGCGCAGGGTGCGCATCCGCCCGCCGACCGCGTCGGCGGCCTCGAAGACTCTTACCGAGCACCCCGCCTCGGCGAGCGCGTAGGCGGCGGCCAGCCCGGCGGGACCCGCGCCGACCACCGCGACGTCCAGTGCGGAGGTCATCTGGTGGTGCCGGCGAGCAGGGGGGCGGCCAGGTTCGCGATGACCAGCAGGATCACCGTGGCCCGGTGGGCGCGAATGGCGATCCGCCGGGCGCGCAGGATGTCACCTCGCACGGAGCCGATCACCAGGTGGGTCGCGCGCATGGCGAGAACCGGCAGCAAGACGATCGGTAACCACCAGGGTGCGGCGCCGAGGAGGGGGCCGACGACGATGAGCAGGCCCGCGGCGGCGGTCATCACGGTGATGAACGCCGTGTTGACCCCGGCGGGCACCAGGGCCGCGACGGTGACGCGCCCGGCGCGGCGGTCGCCGTCGATGTCGTGGGTGTTGGAGTAGAGCCCAAACAGCATCGGCCCGAATCCGAACAGCAGGGCCTGCACGAGAACCAGTTCGGTCACCTCGCCGGTGAGCAGGCCGTACGGCACCAGCACCCAGCCGACGCCCAGACCGATCAGGAAGATCTCCTGAAATCCTCGATAGCTGATCTTCAGTCCCCAGGAGTACTGCACCGACGCCACGACGCACACCGCCGCCAGAATGACCGCCCACAGCGGGCGGTGTGGCGCGGCGGCCACCGCCAGCGCCCACAGCAGCACGCCGAGCGCGGTCGCCGCCCAGGCGAAACGGAGCGCCTGGGCCTCGGTGAGGGTGCCGGCGACCAGCGGTTTCCTGGCCAGGCGTCGCTTGGCGGCATCGGCGCCGTAGTTGGCCGCGTCGCTGCCGTCGCGGTAGCCGGTGATGTCGTCGAAGCCGACCATGGCGGCCACCACGGTGACCTCGGCGAGGCAGATCAGCACCAGCAGGCCGATGACGCCCGGCTCCCACCGGCCGGCGGGGGCGAGCAGCGTCCAGACCAGTGGCAGGCCGATGTAGTAGTCGTAGACGTCGAGCTTGGCCAGGCGCGCGTAGGCCCCGAGGGTGCCGCGTGCGGTCGTGGCCGGAGCGGACTCCGCTTCCCTGCCGGTGAACTGATCGGTCATCGTGCTCCCCGGGTTTCGTGGGCGAAGGCGCAGACGGTGTCGGCGATGTGTTCCAGCTGGATGTCACTGAGGTGCGGATACAACGGCAGGGCGAGGTTGCGCCGGGCGGCCGAGGCCGCGTTGGGCCAATGTGCGTCGCGGGGCGCGTGCGACACGAACGCGGGCTGGGCGGGAAGGGTGCGCGGGTAGTAGACGTGCGAGTCGACGCCATGTGCGGCCAGGTGGGTTCTGAGCGCTTCGCGGTGGGTGGCCAGCACCGCGTAGACGTAGTGGCAGCGACCGTCACCGCCGACGGGAGGTGCCGACACCCCGAGGGCGGCCAGGGAGGCGAACCGGGTGGAGTAGTAGTCGGCGATATCCGCCCGGCGTGCCAGCCGTCGGCCCAGACCGGCCAGCCGATGCGTCTGGAAGGCGGCCATCACCTCGTCGAAGCGGCTGTTGTGCCCGATGCGGTGGTGGACGAATCGGCGCGTGCCGTCCTGGCCGTGATTGCGCAGCATCCGCACGCGCGTGGCCAGATCGGCGTCGTCGGTGACCACCACACCGCCCTCACCCGGCATCCCGAACGTCTTGACCTGTACGAACGAGTAAACGCCCGCGTCACCCCAGCGACCCGCGGGACGTCCCAGCAGCGTGCCGCCCTGCGCGACCGCCGAGTCCTCCAGCAGGCGTAGGCCGTACCGGTCGGCCAGCTCACGGAAGCGGGGCATGTCCGCCATCGTCGAGAACATGTGCGCCGGCATCAGCGCCTTGGTACGCGGGGTGATGAGTGCCTCGGCGGCGGCGGGGTCCATGGTCAGCCGCACCGGGTCGACGTCGGCGAAGACCGGCCGGGCACCGATGTTGACGACGGTCGCGGCCAGTGGCGCGCAGCCGAAGGCGGGCACCACCACCTCGTCGCCGGGGCCGACCTCCATGGCGTTCAGCACCAGGGTGAGGGCGGCCGTGCCGCTGGAGCAGGCGACGACGTCGCCGGCCCCCAGCCGATCGCGCAGTTCCCGCTCGAACCGGGCCGTGTGCTCGCCCAGGATGAATCTTTGGGGGGCGGCGGTGCCGATGGTGTGCACCGTCTCCAGCAGCGCGTCGCGGTCCTCCTCGAACAGGTCGGGTGGGAAGAAGGGGATGGTCGTGGTGGTCGGGGCGGTCACCGTCGTTCTCCCGCGTAGAAGTTCTCGATCTCGTCGCACACCCGGTCCACCTGCCACTCGGCCAGGTCGGGATAGAGCGGTAGCGCGAGGGCTCTCGCGCAGGCCGCCTCGGCGCGTGGGAAGTCGCCGGGAGCGTGTCCCAGATGCGCGAAGCACGGCTGGAGATGCATCGGAACCGGGTAATAGGTTTCGGACTCGATCCCCTTGGCGGCCAGATGCGCGACGAGGGCGTCGCGATCCTCGGCCTCGATGAGATGGACGTAACAGACCCGGTTGCCGCCGGGGTGCGGCGGGACGGTGCCGGGAACCGCGTACACCCCCGGGACACCGCGCAGCCGGTCGTCGTAGCGCGCCGAGAGCTCGTCTCGGCGGACGATGTCGGCGTCGAGGCGAGCGAGTTTGGCGAGCAGGACGGCGGCCTGGATATCGTCCATCTTGCTGTTGAGGCCGGAGAGCACCGTGGGGTTGGCGATACCGGGAAAGTGGTCCAGGGTGTGTCCGCCGCGACCGTGGTGGCGTAGCGCCCGCGCGGTCTCGGCGACGGCGTCGTCGTCGGTGAGCAGTGCCCCGGCGTCGCCGATGGCGCCGAGGGTCTTGGTCGGGAAGAACGACAGCACCCCGCCGACGCCGAGCAGCCCGGCGTGCGTGCCGTCCAGACGCATGCCGATGGCTTCGGCGCTGTCCTCCAGGACGGTCAGCCCGTGTCTTCGCGCCACCTCGTGCACGCCCCGCATGTCCGCGAGGCGGTCGAACAGGTGTACCGGCATCACCATCCGGCTGCGGGGGGTCACCACGGCGTCCACGGAGCGCGGATCGATCCCGTACCCGTGCTCCTCGATGTCCGCGAAGACGGGCACGCCTCCGGCGAGCACCACCGAGCCGGCCGTGGCGATGAAGGTGTAGGCGGGGACGATGACCTCGTCTCCGGGGCGCAGCCCGGCCGCGCGCAGCAGCAACACCAGTGCGTCGGTGCCGGAGTTGACGCCGACGACGTGTCTCGCGCCGGTCCACCGGGCGAGCGCCCCCTCGAACTCCGCGACCTTGGCGCCGTGCGAGAACTTGCCCCGGTCCAGGATGTCGACGCAGTGAGCGCGGATCTCGGGCCACAGCTCATCGAACGACGCGGCCTGGGTGAAGAAGGGGATGGGCGCGGACTCGGTTCGCGCCGGGGATGTCGCGGGAGGAGGGAGGGGTCTCTCCATGGCTCTCTTCCTGTGCGGCATGGTCGGGGAGATCAGGTCCAGAGAGCACGGCGGCATGGCTCGGGAGGCCATGTGTCGGTTTCGCGCGTCCGGTCGCACCAGCCGTGGGCTGTCCGGGGCGCCTCCGGGCAGCCGCACGGCGGGCGCGCGGCGGACGCGTCTGGGTCAGCGGCCCAGCAGGGGGATGTCGTTCTTGCCGAGGTGGTAGTCGCGAACCGCGTCGATCAGCTCCGTCACGGAGAGCCGGCCGGTGCCGTCGGTGTCCAGCTCCCGGAACGCCTGGTCGGCCACGTCCGGCTCAAGGCCGATGGCCTCGAACCACTTGGTCATCTCCGTCTGGCTGACCTCGCCGTCGCCGTCGCTGTCCAGGACGTTGACGATGGCCTGGATGGTGGGACCGACCACGCTGGCGAATCCGGCGTCGCCCTTGCTGATGATCTCCTGGTTGGCGGCCTGGATGAACTGGCCCTTGTCCATCTGGGGGGTGCCCGCGGCCCTGGACAGGCGGTCGAACATGGCCAGGTAGACCTGCCTGAGCTCGGCGCCCTTCGGGGTGCCCTGAGCGCCCAGGCCGGTGATGATGTCGTCGGCCTCGGTTTCGAAGTCCGAGCGCTCGATCACACCGTCGCCGTCCGAATCCCAGAGACGGAAGCGCTCTTCCAGACGGCTGCTCTGCTTGGTACCTGCGGCCATTCCAGTCCTTTCCCGAGAATTTTGGGCAGCCCAATGGATGAGCGCCCGGGATGAGCAGAGTCGGCGACAGAATTCCATCTTTTGGAATTCGCCACTCTCCGCAACGGAGATATAGCCATGCGTGACGACTCGTAAACACAGGATCAAGAAAGTCCCACGGCTTTACAATGGCGAGGGAGCAAAAAAGGGGATAGCTGGACATAAATCTGTTGTCCGCTGATATCTGAATATCGAGGATCGGCCAATTCTCATAGCCCGATCACCGTGAAATCACGCACGCCGGCACCGGGCTCATCCATGCCCCCGGGCTCGCCCTGCCGGAACACCAGCGACATCTCAGGTGCCAGGTTCAGGTCCCGGCCGGTGACCATCGGATCGGCATGGATGAGCACGTTGTAGTGATTGGGGAAGTGGCAGCCGTCGAACCCGAGCAGCACGCCGATCCGGCGCCGGCCGATCCAGACCTCGTCACCACGGTCGAGCACACCCGCCGTGGCGATCTCGACGAAGCCGAGAAAACCGACACGGTCGATCCTGGCTCCGGCTGCGGTCTCGGTGTGGTCGGTGACGACCAACTCGTGTACCTCCCCGGCTCGCACGCACCGGCTTGCGTACGGTTCGAGTCGCATGCCCCGGTCCGTCCGACGGTGGACCAGCAGCTTCACCAGGGTCGCGGTGACCTCGCGCTTGGGACCGTCCTCGTCCGGGTTCACACCGTCTCCTTTCCGGTGGCCGCCAGCCGATAGACGTCCTCGACGAGACGTAGGGCGGGCAGCCCGCCGTCACCGTCCCCCGCACCGTTCCGGATCCGCCCTTCGAACGCGCGCAGCACCCCCACGTACTCGTGCCACAGGGAGTTCTTGAACCCCGGATGGCCCGTCAGCATGTCGGCGTAGAGCGTTCGGCCGTCGGCCAGCAGGACCTCGATGTCCTTGCGCTCGCCCGGATAGGACCAGTCGAGCAGCACCCGCACCGACGCCGCCCCGGCGCGCAGCCCGATGTCGGCCCGCCGATCGGTGTCCGCCGCGTCACGGGTGATCCGCGCGGACACCACCTCGGCCGGCCCCAGCAGCGACTCGACCAGATCGAACGCGTTGGGGCCGTTGTCGGCGACACATCCACCGCCGCACCGCCGCGCGTCCAGGTACCAGGTGTCCGCACCCGCGTGCTCCTCGATGCGTTCCAGGTAGCGCACCGTCAGCTTCTCGACCCGTGCCCCGGCGAGCCCGGCTCGCAACCGCCCGACCGCGTGGTTGTACCTGCGGTGGAAGGCGGTGAACAACGGGGCGTCCCTGCGCGCGGCCAGCCGCGTCAGTGAGGCGCCCTGCTCCGTGTCCAACGCGAGCGGCTTCTCCACGCACACGGCCACTCCGCGCTCCAGCGCGTCCGCGCACACCCGCGCGTGCGCGTCGTTCGGCACGGTGACCACCACCGCGTCCGGACGTACCTCGTCCAGCAGCCGCAGATGGTCGGTGTAGACGGGCACCGAGCCGGTCCGCGCGGCCAGCACCGCCGGATCGCGGTCGCACACCGCGCTCAGCCGCAGCGTCGCCGAGCCGCGCAGCGCCGCGAGGTAGAAGCGGGAGATCACACCGAGACCGACGACCCCGATCCGCAGCGGGACCGTCATCGCTCCGCCAGGACGTCCGGTACGGCAAGACCGGCATGTGCTGCGACCTCCGCCAGCTCGGCGTATACCGTCGCGTCCAGCGGGACTCCCGTACTCAGGTGTTCCTCGGCACGCCGGTGTTCGTGCCATCCGGGGTAGCGCACCGGCTTCGCCCGGTCGACGGGCGGGCAGGCCAGCAACGCGCCGAACAGGGCGTTCGCGTCGGCCTCGGCCCCCTCGCGCAACGCACCCGGCGCGACGGCCGCCACGAAGAAGCCGATGTCGTCGTCGCGCCCGCCCGGTCCGCCGTCGCCCGCGAGCGCGTCGGGATGCGCGCCCAGCCCCGCGCCGGGCACCAGCGCGGCCAGCACCTCCACCGCGATGCCCAGCCCGAACCCCTTGTACTGCCCGGCCTCGCCCCCCAGCCACATCAGGTGTGCCCGCCCGGCGTCGAAGGCGGCGGGGTCGGTGACGGAGGCGCCCCCGTCGTCGCGGAGCAATCCTTCGGGGACGGGTCGCCCGGCGCGGGCGGCCTGGCGGATGCGGCCGGTGGGGGCCGCGGTGGTGCTCATGTCGAGTACGAACGGGGGGTGGTCGCCCGCCGGAGCGGCCACGCTGAGCGGGTTGGTACCCAGCATCGTCACCGCACCGCCGGGTGGCCTGGCGATGCGCTGGCCGCCACAGTTGCTGGCGACCAGTCCGATCATGCCGCGGCTGACCGCACGCAGCGCGTGGTGCCCGGCGCAGCCCAGATGGGTGGCCCCACGCACGGCCGCCACACCGATCCCGTACTCGGCGGCGCGTTCGGCCGCCACGTCCATCGCGACCCCGGCGACCCACAGGCCAAGCGCCCGGTCGGCGTCGATGAGCACGGCCGCGCCGCGGTCGGCGACCGTACGGGGCTCGGCATGGGGGTTGACCCGCCCCTCGTCGAACAACGGCAGATAGAGCCGGGTCAGGTTGACCAGGCCGTGCGAGTTCAGGCCGGTGAGGTCGCCGTAGCAGAGCGCCCGCGCGGCCTCGTGCGCCCGCTCGGGTGCCAGACCCCGGGCGGCGAACACCGCCGAGGTGAGACCGAGCAGGTCGGCGTGGCGCACCCGTACGGTCCCCGGCACCGACGGCGCGGGCTCGGGGTGCGGTCGCGCGGCTGACAGGGTTTGGTTCACGGTCGTCCGTTCGTGTCGTCGGTGAAGGCCAGCAGCAGTCGGGCCACCGCGGCGGCGAACTCCGCGAGCTCGTCGACTCGCGCGAACTCGCCGTCGGCGTGGGCGTTGTTGGCGGCGAGGTCGCCGGGTCCCAGCACCACGGTGCAGGCCCCGGCGACCTCCGACATCCAGATGGCGTCGCAGGTGAAGGCGGGCTCGTCGGACGGCCACGGCACGATCCCGGCCGCGTCACGCAGGAGCGCGTGCATCCGGAGGTCACGATCGTCCAGGACGGGCAGGCCGCGCTTGAGCCACTCCAGCCGGGTGATGACGTGCGCCTCGGCGGCGGTTCTGGCGAACAGCGTCGTGCCGGCGAAGGCCGTGACGAACGCGTCGAGACCGTCGTCCAGGGCGGTTCGCAGGTCCCGCTCCAGCCGCCGCCCGGCGGCGGCCGAGGCGTAGGCGAGGTTGAGCAGTAGCGACCCGCCGCCGTAGACCTTGTTGTGCAGGGTGCCCGTGTGCAGGCCCGCCACGCACACCGCGCCCTCGGCGGTGTGCCGGTCGAGCGCCCGGCCCAGGTGCTGGGCGAGAAAGCCCAGCAGGACGCTGGCGTTGTGCCCGTGGGCGGGGTGGTCGTCGATGGCGTCCATCCCGTCGACGACCACCCGTGCGGTCATCGCCGCCGTGCCGCGCGGCAGGAACCGCAGCCGGGTGGGCTCGCAGAAGACGTTCAGTCGCCCGGTGTAGCCGCGCTCCACCAACGGCCTGGTGCCGAAGACGCCCATGGCACCGCCCTCCTCCCCCGCCACGGCCTGGATCAGAATCCCGATGTCACGGCCGATGGCAGGGCGCAGCGCCCGCGCGGCGCGCACCCCGGCGAGCAGTGCCACCGCGGGCCCCTTGGCGTCGATCGCGCCGCGACCGTAGAAGCACTCGCCGTCGAAACGGACGGGTTGCCGTCCGGAGACGGTGTCCAGGTGCACGTTGAACATCACGGTGCGGGCGACCGGCAGGGCGGGCCCCAGCAGCAGCACCAGGCTGGGCTGGTGTTCGAGGAAACCGGGGATGTCCAGCGCCGCGCGCACGGGTGCCGGGACATCGGGGCGGTCAAGCTCGGCCCGCTCGGCGGGCGCATGGTGTACGCCGCGAAAGCCGATCGCGGCGGCGGCGCGGAGATAGTCGGCCTGCGCCTCGCGCAGCCTGGGCACGGGCGCCTCCGGGCCGGTCTCCAGCGGACCGGCGGTGGGCAGCCGCAGCAGTCGCAGCAGCAGGTCGCGGTCGGCCGGGGTGAGCGGGATCGGGGGCACGGCGCGGGCGGGCGGAACGGTCATCGGAGCTCTCCGGCCGATGCGGCGACCTGGGCCACAAGCCGTTCCAGCGCACGCCCGTACGCCACGAATGCGGCGTGGTCGCCACGACCGGGGTCACCGGGCGCCGCGTCGGTGCTCGCCGCGGCGAGGTGCGGGCGCAGGTGCAGGTGCGGCTCGATGGAGAGCGCCCCGGTGTAGCCATGGGCGAACAGCAGGCGAAGGCATTTCGCGACCTGGGCCTCACCGGTGCCCGGCGGGACGAAACCGACTCTGCCCTCCGGGCCGGTCACCGCGTCCTTGACGTGCACGTGCACCACGTGCTGGACGACGGCGGCCAGCATCGGCGCCGACGGGTATCCATACGCGACGCCGTTGCCGACGTCGAACAGCAGCCGCAGCGCCGGACTGCCGACGCCGGTCACCAGGTCCAGCATTCGTTCGGCGCGATCGCCCGCCCAGCCCGTGCAGTTCTCGTGCGCCAGCAGCAGCCCGGCGTCCTCGGCGCGCCGCGCCAGCTCACGCAGCCGCCGATGGGCGCGACGGCCCCACTCGGCCTCGGGCAGACCACCCGAGGGGTAGGACATGACGCGCACCAGGCGGGTTCCCAGAACGGCGCAGCGTCGGGCAAGGACGTCCAGTTCGGCCAGGTCGAGGGCGAAGTCGCCGGTCACGGGCCGGGACCAGTCACCGATCTTGGAGGCGACGCAGACCACGGTGACGCCGGCCGCCCGGATGCGCTCCGCCGAGTGGGCGAAGGTGGCCTCGTCCAGCCTCGCGACGGGAAGGCCGCCGATCGTGCGCAACTCCAGGTGCTTCCAGCCCAACTCGTCCAGAGCGGCGAGTTGGCCGGGCAGGTCGGGAGCCGCCTCGTCTCCGATCCCGGCCGGCACGACTCCGCCCGGCGGGGCGGGCGTGTGCTCAGCGGACGCCGTGGACACGCCGGACCTCCTTGTGCCGGCCGGTGTCCGGCTCGTGCGCGGCGCACAGATCCTTGGCCTCGTTGAGTAGCCGGACGGCGTCGATCTGCACCGGCAGCGTCCCCGGCGCGGAGGGAAACCGGGCGTAGCGCGTGTAGGTGCTGCGGACGAAGGCGGACAGGGCGTCGTCGGCGAACGCCGAGCAGGTCTGATCTCGGCCCTCGATCACCACCCGGAGCTGGGCGGTGTGGTCCGCGTCGCTGCACGGATAGTGACCGACGAGCGTCGCCCCCTCGAAGTCCAGGGTGATACGGCGCTCGCGCACGGGCGAGGTCAGGTCCGAGTCGATCTCGGTGCGCACGCCGGAACGGTGGTCCAACCGGAGCCTGGCGCGGCCCAGGCGTGGCAGCCGAAGCTGGTCGGTCACCATGTCCGTCCAGGAGGCATCGGCGATCCGGGCACCGCCGGCCAGGGTGAGCACCACGGCGAGCGCGTGCGGCATCTCGACGTCGAAGGCGGTGGGGTGGCCGGGGACCGTCGCGCTGCGGGTGAACCGGGGCTTGTTCTGCACCACACGGATGCCGCGCAGCCTGCCGAACTCCTCCGAGTCCACCGCCGCACGCAGGCGGTGGGTCAGGGAGCTGTGCAGCCAGTGGGTGGCGACGGTGATGTCCAGGCCCCAGCGTCGCCTCGTGCGTGCGATGGCCGCCAGGCCCATCAGGTCCAAGGCCAGCGGCTTCTCGATGATGATCTTTCGGTAGCCGAGCTCGGCCAGCCGCTCCAGCATGCCCGAACGAATATGCGGCGGGGTGCACAGGTGGACCACGGTGCGGTGCGGTGGAGTGCGCCCGGCAGCTTCCTCCAGGGTGCCGACCGCGACCACGCCGGCGACATCGGGGGGAGGCCGGAACGGGTCGTGGACGATGACCCGCCCGGGGGCGAGCAGGTCCGGGATCGCGGCGCGCACCCTGAACAGTGCCGGCAGATGCAGTCCTTCTCCGGCCCTGCCCATTCCAAGGATGAAGGTATGCAACATGATGCATCAGCGCCTTTCCGAGTTGCCTGTCACATGACTCCGAAACATGTTTTCCCGGGTACATGTCAGGCGTTCGGCGGAATCTTCATTCGCATGGTTCGACGCCACCGTGAGCACCCGCAAACCGTGCTGCTCCACTCACCGCGTCGGGCTGGATGCCATCGAGCGTCAGATATCGAATATCGGGTGTCGGGTGCCAGGTGGAGAAACGTGCGTGATGGGGACATGAATAAAGAGCCGGCCGGCACCCCTGAACCCGAAAACCTGGAATTTCGCGCGATCGGGCCGCCGGCCTGTGCGGGCGGGAATTTTCCGGGTGACCTCCGCCCACCGATCACCGGTGGTCATGATTTTGACGGTCGGGTCGGCAGCGAGCCGGACGTGCCTACCGGGCTAACCCGGACCACGTCACACCGTTCACCTGTCGCGATCAGGCTGTGGAGAAGCTGGACTGTCCGCCGGGCGGGGCGTGCCAGCCGTGATTCGGCTCGACCGGAACACCGGGGCCAAGGCAGAGCGGACCCGCGTGGATGAAGACCTTGGAATCGGTCAGGTTGATCAGCAGATGCGCGGTCGGCGGGAGCCGTCTGCATCCACCGGCTGGCAGGTCCCGGTACCTGCCGAGCTCCTCCAACTCGGTGGTGAAGACGACGACCTCGCCCTCGGCGGCCGCACCCGGCCCCGCCCAGGCGAGAACGGCCGTGGCCGACACCACGATCACCCCCAGAACAGCACCGAACAGCTTCATTCGCCCCTCCTGGATGGTCTTGAAGCATGCCCCGAAAGATCTCGGCGCCCCGGCGTCGTCCATACGGAACCACCGACATCGGCCATCATCAGGTAATGGAAAGTGATGTGTCAATCACTCTGGGTAATGAAAATTCGAAGCCGGTCAACCCGGCGGACGTGCCGGCTCCGCGCGCCGGTCGAGCCGTACGGTGACCGTCTGCGAGCCGCCGCCCCGGTCCGCCAGTCGTCCGAAGGCGAGGGTGAGGCTCGCGCCGGTCGTGGCGCTCCTCAGGAGCGGGTGTTCGCCGAGCACCTCGGCCACCGGCCGGTCCCAGGTCACGATCAGCTCGTCCAGGTCGCGCCGGGGATCCGACACGGTCAACGTGGCCGTACCGTCGCCGCGCTCCCTGACCAGGACCGCGCACGGGGCGGAGGCGGCCAGGCCGCCGACGGCTCCGTCGTTCCAGAAGTTGACCGCGGTGATTCCGAGAGACGGGACCCGGACGCCCTGCTGCCGGGCGGTGTTGGCGAGCACCCGTGCCCAGCCGGGGTCGGCGGCACGGGCCCGGGTCTCCGCCCGGCTCGCCCCCGGCAGGAGAAGGTAGACGTAACCGGCCGAGTCCGGGTCGACCCCGTGGTCCAGCCAGAGCGTCACGTAGCTCCGGGTCACCTGGCCTGCCGTGCGTTCCTCGCGCAGCGTGCGCAGCCGGGTGGGACAGGGCAGGACGTAGCCGCCGTGCCCGGCCAGATGTGCCCAGCCCTCCCGGTCGTCCACGGTGAGGGGCGCGCCGGTCCTGCGGTTGTCCACGACGGTCTCGACCGCCGCGCCGTCCTCGCTCGTGATCCCGGCCCCCAGGCAGAGCACCGCGTCGTCGAGGAAGAACCACGACTTGAAAGCCTCCATCGTGCTCTCGAAGCCGTTCAGGTGCTGGCCGACCGTCGCGTAGGTGCCGTCGGTGGCGCCGCCCACCCAGCGGGCGGGCGGGCAGGTGTCGCCCCAGGCGTTACCGGCGCCGTCGGCCAGCCGCCTGGTGGAGACGGTCGTGCCCGGCAGGCGGTAGGGGTCGACGGTGGGCCAGAAGGAGTCCGAGTACTGGTCGCCGTGCCCCTCGCCCCACCAGTAGAGCATCCCCGAGCCGGTGTGCCAGCCGCGCCGGTTCTCGCCGTTGCCGTGCTCGTAGTGGCCGATCCGGTACGAGGCCATGCTGAGCCCCGCGCACCACGCCGGCCTGCGGTGGACGGCGCGGGCGCTCATCGCCGTCAGCCGGTGCCCGAGCGGTTCCTCGGCCGCCGGGATCGCGTCGTCGTCCAGGACCGCGGCGAGGCGGGCGTGGAACCCCAGGTCGCTCCTCTCCGCCGCGTCGAGCATGGGTCTGGAGGTGTCGCGCAGCGCCCACCCCTTGACCATGCCCTGCCAGCGGACCCGCTCGGCGGCGGAGGCCGCCTCCCCCAGCAGCAGGATCGCCGCGGCGATGTCGCGTCCCCTGCGGTGGTCGCCGTACGGTTCCCTGCCGATCCCCCGGCCGCTGACCAGGTCCATGCAGAAGCCGTCGTGGACGAACGGCGCGAACGACCTCTCGACGCCGTCGAAGACGACCTGCCTGTTCGGATCGGTGATCTCCCATGGCGAGCCGCGCAGCACCGCGAACAGGGTGGCGAGCCCGGACAGCAGCACCACCCCGTACCCGCCCTGGTAGGGGACGGAGGTGTGCTGGATGAACGAGCCGTCCCGATAGAACCCGTCGCCCTCGAAGACGTGGCGGAAGACCGGGGAGAGCGCGGAGGCGGCCGACGTGGCCTTCCCGGAGTCGGAGCCGAGGATGGCGCGGAGCAGCATCACCGTGCACAGGTCCACCCGATTGGCCCCGGTGCTGGTGCCCTCGTAGTCGTTCAGACGGCACTCGGGGAGAAAATGGTCCACCGCCTCCTGGAGCGCCCCGCTTCGTGGGTCTGTCAGGTGCGGACCGATCAGCACGGCCGCGTCGAGGAGCTTTCTGGGAACGCCGATCTGCCAGTTCCACCAGTTGCCCGCCGGGTCGGCGCCCGCGGCGTACACCCGCCGCCGGTAGTGGTCGACGCCTTCCGCGACGGCGGCGGCCAGGTTCGCGTCGCCGGTCAGCCCGGTGCTCGGCAGCGCGTACGCGCGGGCCATGGTCCGCAACCGCACCGGAGTGTCGGTGAAGGAGGGGAACGCCAGCCCTGGCCAGAGCGAGGTGCCTGCCGGTGCCATGGTGTCCCGGTACAGGGCGGCAGTCGTCCCCAGCCTCGCCAGCCGGGTGCGGTACGGCTCGGCGGTCGGATCGAATCCCGACCCCGTCGTCACCTCACGCCAGCGGCGGCGCAGCAGGGCGAAGGAGTCGTCCTCCGCGGGCGCGGTACGCGCCGGAACCAGCGCTCCAGCCGCGGCGGCACCGCCGAGCTGGAGAAATAATCGCCTGGAATATCCGCTCACATATAGATTGTGAGGCGACGGTCACCGCCGCCCCGAATGCTACGCCGTACCGCCTCACGCGCTCGGGCACTCCGGGCTTCCGCCGGAGGCCGCCCTACCCGGGCATGAGGGCGCCTCGCTCGCGACCTGTCCCGAGCGAGGCGTCCTGCCCTGGCCGACGGGCTGTCAGCAGCCCTTGGTGATCTTCTTCAGGTGGTAGCGGGTGACCCAGAACTTCTTCTTGCCGCTCGTCTTGCCGTTGGTGATCAGGCACTTCGTGGTGGTCTGGCCGCCGCCGGCCCTGAAGTGGAGCTTCGCCTTCACCTTGTGCGAGCAGTGGTTGTTGAAGTAGACAGTCGTGGAGTCGTTACTACCCGTACCCCAGGAATAGTTGGCCTTCTTTCCCGCGGGCTTGGAGCAGGGGATGCTCGCCCTCTTGACGTCCAGGGTTCCGGCCGTGTCCGCGGACTTCGCCGCCACCTTGGCGGCGGGCGCCGCGGCCTGGGCCGTGGCGGACATGGCGGGCGTGACCATCATCGCGAGCGCGACACCGGTCGCGGCCACCACAGAGGTCGGTTTCCGGTGGTTCATGTTCTCTCCTTCTCGTCGGAACGCGGTTCTCCGGGGTGCGGTCAGTGGGACGGAGATGTCTTCCGATGTGGGCGCGTTTCCATCCACGGATGACGCCCGTGGATGGAAACGCGGCCCGAGTCCTCGCGGCCCCCGTAGGCCCCGCTTCCTGCGTGGATCGCGAACACTGCGGGAATCCACGGAAGCGGTGAGGCGAGGAGTGGCCCCGACTATGCCGGTGTGCCGCGACCGGCGGCAAGGAGGATCCACCGGATATGCGGCCAAACATTGTCCAGACCCCTCTGGACAATTGACGGCGCAGGTCACAGCCGTGTGCTCTGCGGATCAGATCCGGACCGAACGGCGGCGGACGGCCGGCAAGGGTGACTTCCGGTAATCTCCTCAGGTTTTGGGCGTACTGCCAAAGAGGCCGCGCCTGGGGCATGAGGATGTCCGCACGGCGGTGTCGAGCAGGGGGTGGATATGGCGGAGTCACCGAATCCACGGGACGGGGAGCCGGGGACACGGCGGGGGCGGAAACCGGTCCGGCCCGATCCTGAGTCCGGTCCTGTCGCGCTGCTCGCGCACCGGCTCTGGAAACTCAAGGAGGAGGCGGGCGACCCCTCCTTCGCCGAGATGTCGTCCCGTCTGGGCGCGGCCGCCTCGAAGTCGTCGCTGGCCGCCGCCGCCCGGGGACAGGTGCTGCCGAGCTGGGAGACGACCTGGGAGTTCGTTCGGGTCCTGGCGGTCGACCGGCTGGGACAGGACCCGGCCGAGGTCGAGCGCGAGTGGCGGGAGCACTGGGAGCGGGCCAGGAGCGCCGGCCGGGAGCCCGTCCCGGCCGGAGCCGGGGCCGAGCCCGGATCCCGGGATGTTCGACGGTCGCGCGTCAGGAAGCCGGTCGTCCTCACCGTGCTGTCCGCCGTGGTCGCCGGTGGCGCGGGCGCCCTCATCGCCTTCGTCGCGTCGTCCGACGGCGGGGAGGAGAAGCCCGTTCCGCAGGCCCCCCTGACACACGCCGCCTCACCGCGCGACGACTCCGCCTTCGAGGGGGACGTCACGCATCCGGACGGGACCGTGGTGCGGGGCGGGACGCACTTCACGAAGGTGTGGAGGCTCCGCAACTCGGGGACCATCCCGTGGCACAGGCGCTACCTCGACCGGATGAACGAGACCCCGTGCCATGCTCCCGAACGGGTCGCGATCGAGACGACCGCCCCCGGCGAGACCGTCGACATAGCGGTGCGCGTCCGCGCCGCCGACAGCCCGGGCAGGTGCAAGATCTACTGGAAGATGACCAACGAGGACGGGGCTCCACTGTTCGCCGGGAAAAATCCGATATTTCTGGATGTCACGGTGAAGTGATCGTCCACCTCGGAGAGCTTCACGGGTCGGACCCGGTGCCGGAGAACCGAGGTCCTTTCCCCCAGTGCAGGATCGCGGGCGCCGCTCCGGTCAGGTCGACGACCAGACCTGTGTCCCCGCGCGCGGCCGGACCACCCGCCCGTCACACCTGGGCATCGCGATTCCTCTCCGGGCCTCCCCTGCCTGACGCGGGAGACCGGTGCCGCCCGGTGAAGCACCGCCTGCCGCGCGGCGCCCGGTTCCGCCGGGCCGCCCAACCATGATCGGGTACGCCCCCGGCGGCACCAGGGAATCGGATACGGCGCCCGGGGAGCCGTGATCCGACGGGAGTCAGAGGTCCACGTCGTGGGAGGCGATCACGTGGACCCCCTCGGGATGCCGGCCCGCGGGAGTGACCAGGACCCGCCGGCCCTGCTCCCGGTAACCGTGCTCGGTCAGCCACATCAGGGCATACGGGCCGAGGTTGCTGAAATCGATCGGGGAGTCGGGCGAAAAGAGGTCCTTGCCCGACGAGATACCGCCGGTGTCGCCTTCGACGATCGACAGGGTGTAGGTGGTCATGGCAGCCCCCGAGCCGTAGTTGTCCTCAGGGTGCTTCATACCCGGTCACCCGGGTTCTGCTCTCGGCTCCCGGTTCCCCCGTCCCGGACCCCGACCCCGGATGCCGGACATCAAGCGGCGCCTGCGGCCCGGCCGCCGCGCATCACCCGAAGCACCACTAAAAGCAACATAAAGGATATATAGGTATATAGTGGACAGAAATTTCCCTCCAGGAGGAGCCCCTCCCCACAGCACATGTGGTTGATCGCGAAGAGCGGCCCGGCACAGGCCGAACCGGGTCATATCTCCGGCGCCGCCGCCCTCCCCGATCGCTCCTTCGACACGCTCACCAGCAGACCCGGAAGCCACGTCATGAGCCAGGACAGCGCCAGCCCGTATGTCGACTTCGAGATCGACCTCACCCTTGAGGAGACTCGCCGCCGCGCCGCCGTCATGGCGGCGCTGGAGCCGGACTGGGATCCGCCAGGGGTACTGCGGGCCGAGGAGGAGGCGTACGACCTCCTCTACTCCGGCCTCGACAGCCGGCAGCAGGAGATCTACGACATGCTCGTGGCCGCCGGCGTGCTTCCCCCCAGGGAGTCCGGCCGTGCCGCTTGACCCACACGCCGACTTCGGACGCAGGGCGTGGGTGCCCTGCCCCGGCTGCCAGGACCACCGCGACTGCGACGACTGCCTCGGCGGCCGCAACTGCGGGGAGCACTGGCGCTACCTCATCGGCAACACCGGAAGCCTGCTGCACCTGCAGTGCCCGGGATGCACCCACCTGTGGAACCACGAGACGGGCTTCGGCGCGGGCGGCCGGACCACCTCCGGCTGACCTGGCCAAAGGTGTCAGCGTCGCCCACGTGCGCGACGAATGCGAGCGGGTCAACGGCATCCCGCGGCAGCTCCCCGACCGGGACCATCACTCGCCGACCGAGGTCGGCAAGGCGTTCGGCGAGATCGCCCGGCGTTATCTGGAGGGGGTCTCCTACCTGGCCCGGCGCGAGCACCTGGTCGCGGAGGCCAGGACCCGGGGAGCTCACCAGGTGGTGGTCGACTCGCTGCTGATGATCCCGGAACGGGAGCACCCCGGGGGGACGCGGTTCTGATGGAGCTCATCGAGCTGGAGTAGACGGCACCCCTGCCCGGGTGGGACGTTTCGCATCGGCACCGGGCCTCCCCACCCGCGCTCGTCGCGGGCCGATCGCATGCCCGGCGGGCCGTTCGGGGCGCCCCTCCTGAGGCGGGAGACCGTCGTCCCCCGGCGGGCACGGAAAAGACGGAGCTCCAATTCCCGGAACGGGGTCCGAGGCCGAACAGCCGAACCCGGGAAACGCATTCATATCAAGTTGTTATGGAGCTTGTACCAATCTGGAGTGTGAAAGGTTTTCGCGATCACTTGCCTCCTGCGGGACGCCTGGCCGGAGACCGGAAAGCCCAACGGAAGGTGAACAACGGGCTTGCTCTGGAAAAAGGGCAGTTCACCAAGGAGCACGGAAGGTCACCCGAAACCCAGAGATGACGGCACATCTCTAGAGAACTACTGGTACGGTCCATCGACAGGATGCCAGCAGGTGGGGGCAATCCGTATTTCGGACAGCCCATATGTCGACTTAAGTGTTATTTATAATCAAATAGCCATAAGTAGCAATTACTAAGCCCTTTACCTTCCCAATAGATCACGGTCAGTCTAATATTTGGACCTATGTCATGGCGTGCATCAGATTTCCCAGATGGACAGGCTGGGTCCTCTGGCCGTGGCAGTGCTTCCTCCAGGCATGATTCCGAACAAGGATCCGACTGGCATCCCGAACGCCTCCTGTCATTCGATTGGCGGAAGGTCATTCTGTTCACGGCGGTTTTAGCGATCATCGCCGCCTCCGCGCTCTGGCTCGCGACCAGAGAGCCCTCCGGTCCGCCCCTCGCGGCGAACCCCACCCCCGACTCCTCGGACGCCGGCTGGGAGAAGGCCGTTTCCTCGCCCTCACCGACGCCGTCCTCCTCACCCCCCACCCCCGGATCAACCCCGAAACCCGCAAAGAGCGGTAGGTCCTCTCCTCGCCCCGAGGCGACCGGTACGGAGAAACCCCCCACGGAGAAGCCCCGTACGGAGAAACCCCGGAGTGAGACGAAAACCCCCCCGCCCGACACCGACTCGCCGGCCGCGTCCCGCCCGCCTCAGCTCACCGTCAAGGAGGCGTACGGCATCCACGGCCGCTACCAGCGAGGGCTGTCGGCCGCCCAGAGCAGGAAGGACCAGGCCGCCATGGCGAAGCTGGAGCACGGGCTCGCGCTGGAGATGACGCGGGCCGGCTTCAAGACCGCCGAGATGGAGAAGAAGTCGCTGGCCTCGGGGATATGGCCCAACCCGCAGATATGGATCCCGCGCCACGTGAACGGCACCGCCGACTGGTTCGTGGCGGTCTCGTACGAACCCGGTGTCGCCCGGATCGTCGACGTGATGAGCTCGGCCCCCGGGGGCTGGCGGCTCGTCGCCTCGGCCGCCGACACGCGTGCCACCCCGGCGCGGTTCCCCAAGATAGCGACCGACGCCGAAGGCTACGCGACGAGCCTGCCGGAGAACGCCACCGGGCTGAGCGCGACCCCTCGCCAGATCGCCCGCGCACACCTGGCGAGCCTGGAGAACGCCGAGGTCGACGCACGGTTCGACGAGGGGCCGTGGACCAGCGAGGCCGCACTGTTCTGGCAGCAGGAGCGGGCGCAGCTGGGACAGGCCGACTGGAAGCTCACGCTGTCGTACCGGCTTGAGGGACCGGTACGCGCGCTCAGGACCAGTGACGGGGGCGCCCTGGTCTGGTACGGAGCCCGATCCACCGAGGTCCGCGAAGCGGAGCGGGAGGGCGCGACGGTCAAGCTGAAGGGCTCGGCCGCCGTCCGCACCCGCGGTAAGGCCTTCGCCCACTCGGTGAGCGCCACATACGGACGCATGTATGTGACATATGTCCCCCCTGCCGGCTCGAACGAGCCCGCTCGCGTGCTGGGCGAGTGGAGCGACGTCCTGGAGAGCCACGGCGACTGACGTTTCACCGGAAGAAAAGGAACATTCATAATGACACCCTCACGTAAGCCATCACGCGCGACGGTGCTCACTGCGAGTGTCGCGATCGGCGTCTTCAGCGCCGGCGCCGGGCTGGGAACCGTCATCGCCGTCCGCTCCGACCCCGGCGGGGGGCAGGTGATGCGACTGGCCGCGGGCACGTATCTCCTCGACGACCAGGCCAAGGCCTGGTCGTCGAGCGCGTCTTCCGGCAGTGATCAACCGGTCCCGCTCTCCGGCGCCGACGCGGGCAGCACCATCGCGGGCGGTGCACGCAGGGGTGACTCCACGGACCCGCGGGTCTGCCTGACCACCACCACCGACGGGCACGCGGTCGAGGCATCGGGGGAAGGCTGTGTCGCCCTCCCGGTCCTGGCCCTGGCCGCCGCCGCAGCCCCTCTCGCACAGCGGCCCGGAAACCCCAAGAGCACGCCGATCCCGCCACCGCCCAAGACGACCACGGCGGCGAAACCCTCGACTCCCACGACGAATGCCCCGGCGGCCCCCAAGGCCACCTCGGCGCCGGTGCAGCCCGCCCCCAACCCGGGGCCGGTGCAACCCCCGGCTGCACCACCGGTGGCGAATCCCCAGCCCGTCAAGCCCCCGGCCCCTCCGGCACCGACGCCGACGGAGAGGGTCAGCGGGAACATCTCGCAGAGCGAGAGTGAGAGCGGCAGCGTCATCGAGCACCCCGCGGAGAAGAAGGTCGAGGTGGTCTCGCCGCCCAAGCCTGCTCCTGAGGCCGGCAGGACGAAGTCCTCGGGCCCCTCACTGTCATCGCAGCCCCAGCCCCCCGGTGGGAACAAGCCCTCCCAGCCCCCCGGCGGGAACCGGACCTCACAACCGCAACCCCCCAGCGGGAACCGAACCTCTCAGCCACAGCCCACCGGCGACAACAAGTCACAACCCCAGCCTCCCGGCGGCAACCGAACCACCCAGCCAGGGGAGACGGCACCGCACACCCGGCCGACGGGCACCCTGCGGCCGGCGATCCGGTCGGGTACGGGCCAGCCGATCGTGCCCTCCGGCGATGTCAGGCCCCCCACGGCGCCCGCCGTCGTGCCCCCCGCGACCAGGCCGACGGACGACGCGGGCGCGCCTTCGCCGAGGAAACAGCCGTCGGCCCCGCCGAGAACGGTGACGCCGACAGCGGCACCGACGGCGCCCGGTGGCAGCCTGAAGCCTGTCCAGCCACAGCCGTCCGCCGGTCCCGGCGAGAACGCGTCGCAGGGTCCCGACGGAACCGTGCTCATGCCGGCCACACCGCAACTCCCCGGCGGCCAGAACGGCGTCTCGCTGCCGGTCTTCGAGGACCCTGAGCTCCTGCGGCGAGCCTACGAGGCCCTCGGGCTGGACAGGGGCATGCGCTACACGGACGAGAACGGCGTGTGGGATCTCAACATCGCCCCGCCGGGCACGCCACCGTGCCGCAACTACACCGCCGAGGAACTCCAGGCGCTGAGCACGTCCCAAGGGCCGAGCCCGGCCCAGAGCGGCCAGACGATCCCCCGCGACTCGTGCCTGTGGCCCGCGTTCATCCGCTGGCTCTACGCGGAGCCCGCATCCGGTGAGGTCAGCAACTGGACCAAGTTCACCGGCCTGCCCCAGCGGAACCTGGAACTCGTGGTGACCGACCCCGCTCCCGCGCCGCTTCCCCAGCCGGTGCCCGACCAGGTCCAGCCCGATCCCGGCCAGCCCGATCCCGCCCAGTCCCTTCCCGGTCATAACCTTCCCGATCAGCCCGACCAGGGCCGGCAGGTTCCCGCACAGCCCGACCCCGGCCGGTTGAGCCCGGCTCAGCCGGGCACCGGAGACGGTGTCCCCGCACAGTGGGGACGCGGCGAGAACGACCGAAACCGGACCTCCCCCTTCCAGCCCGACCAAGGCCAGGTCGAGCCGGACCCGGTCGAATACGACGGCCAATGAGCACACCCACCGGAACCGGGCGTTTCGCGCCCGGCCCCGGCCAGGGGGCGGCCTGGGTGCGCGAGCACGGCGCGCACCTGATGGACTACGCCGCCTCCCGCCTCGAATCCGGCCGGGCACGCGCGGCGGTCGTCGCCGCGCTGGCGGCCGGCCGGACCGAGGCCGCCCCCGAGGGCGTCACGGTCCGGGGACGGTTGCTGGCCGCGCTGCGACGTGACTGCCGCACCTCCACCGGCCACCGGGAGCGGTACGTGCCGGGTTCGGGGCCCGGCATGCCCGATGCCCTGCTGATCGAACGGGTGTGGACGATCGTCGACCCCCTGGGCACGGAGACGCTCAGGTTGATGTACCGCCACGCGCTCGGCATGGAGGATCTCCCCCACGTGCTGGGAATGCCCGCCGACGAGATCGGCAGGCTCGCCACCCGTACCCAGGATCTGATCGAGACCCTGGTGAGCGGGCTGGACGCGCTCGCCAACGGGCGGCGTACCTGTCCGGAGCTCGCCCCGCTGGTGGAGGCGGTCTTTCCGGGCGTCTTCCCCACCGGTAGGCCCGGTGGGCAGGCATCCTCCGCCATCGATCCCGACGACGCCCGGACGACCCTGCTCTCCCACATGATCAGGTGTTCCGTGTGCACGCGGCCGATCAACATCCGCTACACGGTCCCACAGATGATCTCCCACCCGCCGGTCGCGCCGCTCTCCGCCGAGGAGCGGCAGCGACTCACGGACTCGCTGCCCCCGGAGGCGGTCCCGCCCGCATACCCGGCCCGTGGCGGGTCCGCGCTCCTGCCCGCACCTCCCGCCGAGGGCCGGTCCTCCGTCCTCCCCGCTCCTCCGGCCGGGAGCGGTGTCCCCGCCGCTCCGGTACCGCCTGCCGTGGCACTGCCCGCGCCCAGGGTCGGCACACCTCCCTATCCGCCGGTGGCCTCGAAGCCGCCGGCGAAACCACCGGCCACGACGTCAACGGGCACGGGGTCGGCGAGTACGGTCACGCCACCGGCCGGCGGGCCGGCGGCGGGCGCCTCCGATCCCTCCGGCATGCCCCCGCTGCCCGCCCTGCCACCCCGTAGGATCCGGCCGGTCCGCCCACCGTCCGCACCCCCCGTACCCGGGCACGACACCCCGCTGTACGACGCCCTGCTCACCCAGGCATGGGCGCGCGAGGTCCTCGCCCAGAGCGAGGAGATCACCGGCACCATCCCCAGGCAGGCGCCGCCCGCCTCTCAACCTGTCGCCAAGGCCGAGCCCGTCGTCATCGCGGGGCAGGCGTCCGTCGAGATGCGCGACGACACCCAGGTTCCCGCGCTGCGCTTCCACACCGAACCCGACGACCGCCCCGACGAGGAGCGGATCGAGATGGGGATCCGCGTGCTGGAGGCGCTCAGCTGGGCCGGTACCCGGATCAGGAACATGACGATCAAGATCGTCATCATCGTCGTGGCGGGCGCGGCCGGCACCCTGACCGGAATGAACCTTCTCGGCCCCGCGATCGAGTCAAAGGAGCCGGCCAGGTCGCTGCAGGCGTCCACCAGCCAGACCACCCAGGCTCCCCCCGCCGCGGGCGCGCCGGCGCGACGAGACGGACTCGCCTCTCGCCTGCGGGTCCCGCCCGTGGTGACGCTGGACGAGTTCGGCCAGGGAAGCATGATCCTCACCATCTCGGGAGAGCCGTTGAAGTGGCGGATATCGGCTCCCGGCCTGGCCGTGAGCCCTTCCGACGGCACGTTGCGGGAAGGCGTCACGCAGGTGATCAACCTGCGGGCCCACCGGATCCGCAACTGGTGCGGTGCCCCCGCCTCCGTCACCGTCCCGCTGACCGTTCACGGCCTCGACGACTCGATCAGTACGACGGTGCGCTGGCGGACCTGCTGACAGCCCCGTCCCCCTCCCTGCGAAAGGAACTTGGCAATGACCGATACCTCCCCCCATATCCAGACATCACCGCCCACTCCGGCCGAGCAGTTCCATGAAACGGTCCCGCTCACCGCGGAACACCTGCTCACCAACCGCCGTCCTGAGCCCGCCGGAGGATGGCGCCGCCTCGTCTGGCAACTCTCCGGCAGGCGCATCATCCCCGCGGAGTCGGCGGCGGAGCTGGAACGGCGCACGCTGATGGCGCAGGCACAGACCCCCGTCGCGAGCGGGCACCACCGGATCGCGGTCATGAGCCTCAAGGGCGGGGTGGGCAAGACCACGACGACCGTCGCCCTCGGCAACACCCTGGCCTCCCTGCGCGGCGACCGGGTGATCGCGATCGACGCCAACCCCGACCGCGGGACCCTGGGCCTCAAGGTCAAGTCCGAGACGGCCGCGACCATCCGCACCATGCTGGCCGAGGCCCCCCACATCCTGCGCTACGCCGACGCGCGTGCCTTCACCTCGCAGTCCCCCGCCCGGCTTGAGGTCCTCGCCTCCGACACCGATCCGGCCGTGAGCGAGGCCTTCAACGCCGAGGACTACCGCACCGTCGCCGGTCTCATCGAGCGCTACTACTCCATCTGCATCACCGACTGCGGTACCGGCCTGCTGCACGGGGCCATGGGCGCGACGCTGGAGCTGGCCGACCAGATCGTGCTGGTCAGCCTGGTCGCGGTGGACGGGGCGAGCTCTGCCGCCGCGACGCTGGACTGGCTGACCGCCCACGGCCACGCCGACCTGGTCAGGAACGCCATCGTCGTGCTGAACGCCGTGGAGGCCAAGTCCGACGTGGACCTGGACCTGCTGGAGCGCCACTTCACCTCCCGCTGCCGCGCGGTGATCCGTATCCCCTACGACCCGCACCTCAAGGAGGGTGCCGAGGTTGATCTGGTCCGCCTGCGGCCCACGACCCGGGGCGCGTACCTCCGCCTGGCGGCGGCGGCCGGGCAGACGTTCAACCAGCGCACCGATCGGAGCCACTAGTGCGCCATGTCGCCGACGATCCCGGGCTGAACTGGGATCTGGGCCCGCCGCCGAACGCTCGGCGCCGGATGATCATCGTGGTCGTCTCGATCGTGGGGGCGATCCTGCTGGCGGCCGCGGCATGGCAGCTCCTGCGATCCGAACCCGAAACCGTGAGCGCCTCCGTACCCGTCGGGAACGCCGGGGACACCGTCATGCTCGCCCCGCCCTCCGGTTACGAGGGCGCGGCCGGCTACCCCGTCGGATTCCCCCGCAGCGAGGTGGGCGCGATCTCGGCCGCCGCCGCCGCGCTGGAGGCGGCGTGGACCCTGGACTCCGCACAGGCCGAGCAGGCGGCGCTGCTGTACGCGCCACCCGAGCAGCACGACGCGGCACGGGCCGGCGCCCGCGAGGCCGTCGCCGGATGGCGCGAGATCCTCGGCCTTCCCAAGGACGGGGCGCTACCCGACGGCGCCGCCATGCGGACACGGACGGTCGGCGTCCAGTGGAAACCCCGCGGCCAGGATCAGACGCAGGTCTCGGTCCTGGTCCAGGTGACCGCCACCCGGGGCGTCGGGGACACCGAACCGACCTTCTCCAACTCGTACGCCATCAGCCTGCTCATGCGCTGGCAGCCCGGCATGCGCGGCGCGAACCAGGGGGACTGGGTCAACATCCCCGACCCCCTGGCAACCTCCGTGCCGCCGGTCGCCCTGCCGGGCACCCCCGAATTCACCACCGCCGGCTGGAGACCCATCTCCGGCCCAAAGCCCACCTCATAGATCCAGGAAGAGCCATCAATGCCCCCACGTAGCTCGTCCCGGCGAGTCAGCTTACTCTCCGGCCTACTGCTGGCCGCGGTATCCGCGACGACAAGCGCGGTCATCGCCCAGCCGTGGGCCGCCGTGGCGGATCCCGGCGTGAGTACCACCTCAGGCCCGATCCAGGAGGCGCTCCCCCAGCAGGAGGCCGTCTCCGAGGTCGTGACCCCCTCCGTCCAGAGGGAGAGCTCCCCGCCCACCCAGACGAGACAATCCCGCCCCACCGAGGCCCCCGTGGCCCAGAGGGAGAGCCCTCCACCCACCCAGACGAGACAATCCCGCCCCACCGAGGAGAAGCCGGCGGAGGAGCTCAGGAGTTCCACCGGCGAGACCGAGGAGACCGCGCCGGTCTCCCGTAACAGCCCCGGTACGAGGAACGCCGCGCCCGTCCCACAGGAGGAGGTCCCCGCCGAGGAGACCACGGCGGCTCGGCAACCCGCACGGACCAGGACCACCGCATCGGCGGACCCGGCGCTCTCCAGGACGCGTCCGACCGAGGAACCACCCGCGAACACCACCACCAGGCGCACCACCGAGCCGACGACGCCCCCGAAGCCCACCCAGACGCCACCAAAGAGCACGCAGCCCACCAAGCCTCCTGGGGACACCGAACCGTCGGCCACCACGTCGAACCCGCCGTCCGCGACGCCGACCCCCTCCGGCACCTCCGCGCCGAAGCCGAGTGAGACGGCCACCAGCCCGGCCGCGACCCCGCCGGCCACCACGACACCGACCGGCACCCCCAGTCCCCCGAAGCCGACACCCCCGAAGCCGACGCTCCCGAAGCTCCCGAAGCTCCCGAAGCTCCCGAAGCCGACGTCGACCCCGCCGCAGGCGACGCCGAAGCCCTCGGCGAGTCAGCCCACCATCCCCACCACGCCACCGCACACGCCACAGCCCGCCCCCGCGCAGACCGGCGTCTACGAGCCCACCCTGCTGAGCGAGTGGGTCCGTGACAACCAGCCCCAGGCGGTGGACTCCTCCCCACGGACCGTCGTGCCGCCGCCTTCGTTCAAGCGCTCCGCCTCGGAGGTGTGCGACCCCGCCGACATCGCCTCGTGCTGGAGCCTCGCGCCCTGGCGGAGCCGTACCGCGGAGTCTCCTGACGCCCTGCCGGTCTCGAACCAGGGATCGTCGTCGTCGAACACGCCCCGCTGGGTGTTCGCACCGCCACCCCAGTCCGCCCAGCCGCTGTCAAGCCCGAGGAGGACGGCGGCCCCCAGCCCGACGACCGTCGGCTGCTGGAGCTTCAGTCCCTCCAAACTCTGCGCCAGATCCTGGGAGGAGTAATCATGATCACCAGATCCCACGTGCGGGTAGCCGTACTCAGCATGGTGGCCGCGCTGGCGGTGAGCACTCTCAGCGCGGCCCAGGGAGAGGTGGTCAAGGCGGCGCCCTGCGCCCCCGCCACAACCGGCGAGGCCAGCGCCGCGCAAGCCCTCAACTGGGGCACACCGTCCTGGTGCGCGGAGTTCGACGACTACCTCAACGAGTCCGACTGGGTGTTCTACGACTCGGCCGGGCACGCGGGTAACGGCCGCCGCTCTCCGCAGCAGCTCTACCTCGGCAACGGGGCGCTCTACCTGTACGGCCGTGAGGACGGGACCACGGCCGGGCTGGCCGCCCGTCACGACCAGGCCTACGGGCGCTGGGAGACCCGCATCCGCCTGTACCCGGGCGCCGGGTCGTACCATCCCGTCGCCCTGCTGTGGCCGAAGGACGGCGGCGGCAACGTGCAGAGCTCCACCGGCGAGGAGGTGGACTTCCTGGAGGTCATCGACGACCCGAACAGGCAGCGGCCGAACTTCTTCCTGCACACCCCGCAGGGACAGGAGCAGGCCCACGCCAACATCGACATGACCACCTGGCACACCTACGCGGTGGAGATCACTCCCAACAGCGTCGTCGGCTACATCGACGGGCAGGAGTGGTTCCGCTCCGGCAACGCCACCCGCAGTTCGATGTCGGTCTGCCTGCAGCTGGACTGGTTCCCGGGCCAGGGAAGCTCGGGAGAGGCGTGGATGGAGGTGGACTGGCTCCGCATCTACCCGTCCGGGACGGGCGTCGCGGGCTGACCCCATCTCGGTAGGGCGGGAGGGCGCGGGACATGGGTCCCGCGCCCTCCTCACGTTCCCGGACAGGCTGCTCCGGGACCGGCTGGTTCCGCGGGGAAACGGGCGGCCGGAAGGTGCTCAGGCGAGCTGGGCGCCCTGCAGCCCGGCGTAGGCGCCGCGCAACCGCATCAGCTCGTCGTGAGTGCCCATCTCCTGGATCCCGCCTTCGCGCATGACCACGATGCGGTCGGCGCCGCGGATGGTCGACAGCCGGTGAGCGACGACAAGGACCGTGCGCCCGGCGACCAGTCGGGTCAACGCCTCCTGGATGAGCGCCTCCGAGCGGGTGTCCAGGGCGGAGGTGGCCTCGTCCAGGATCAGCACACGCGGGTCGCGGATCAGGGCGCGGGCGATGGCCAGACGCTGGCGCTGGCCGCCCGACAGACGGGCGCCCCGCTCTCCGACGACCGTGTCGAGGCCGGCGGGGAGCCGGTCGATGAACTCCAGCGCGTTGGCGTCCTGGAGCGCCTGCCGCACCCTGTCGGAGGGGACGTCGGCCATGCCGTAGGTGATGTTCTCCCTGATGCTGCCCTCGAACAGGATCGACTCCTGCGGTACGACGGACAGGAACCTGCGGTAGGTCCGCAGGTCCAGTGTCTCCATGTCACGCCCGTCCAGCAGGATCCGGCCGGAGGTGGGACGCACGAAGCCGATGACGAGGTTGAGCACCGTCGACTTGCCCGCTCCCGAGGGGCCGACCAGCGCGATCGTCTCTCCGGGGGTCACCGTGAGGTTGAACCCGGTGACCGCGGTGCCCTCGCCGTAGGAGAACTCGACGTCGCGGAACTCGATCTCGCCGCCGACGGAGACGACCTGCTCCTTGCCCGCGTTGTGCTCCAGGTCGGGTGCCTGGAGCACCTCACCGATGGATCGTACGGAGGCCAGCCCCTTGCTGATCACCGGGGTGAGGCTGAGCAGGGAGGTGACGGCGGAGGTGAGGGTGGCGAAGAAGGTGGTGAGCATGACCACGTCGCCCGCGGTGATGGGGATGACCTGGTAGTAGGCGACGAGCGCGGAGCCGGCGAGGAAGGCGACACCGAGCGTGTTGAGCAGGATCCAGGCCAGCGCGCCGAAACTGCCGTTGAGCAGGTCCAGCCGGAGCCCCTTGCGCAGCACCTTGGTCAGCGTGCCGTCGACGCGGTGCAGGGCGTCCTGTTCCAGGCCGTGCGCGCGGGTGATCGGGATGAGCGTGGTCATCTCGCTGACCCGGGTGGACAGCTGCTCGACCTCGCGGCGGAAGCTCTCGTTGTCGTCGCGCAGCCGGGTGCGCATCCGCATCACGAGCAGCGCGGCGGCGGGTACCACCACCAGGAAGACCGGCATCGCGGCGGGCACCCGCACGGCGATCACCACCAGGCCCCCGGCCAGCATGGTGAGCGCGGACAGGCCCATGTCCGCCGCCTGCTGGCTGGTCTGCTCCACGCTCTCGACGTCCCGGATGACCTTGGTCTGGAGTACGGCGGCGCTGACCCGCGAGTGGTAGCCGATGGAGAGCTGCTGCATGCGGCGGCAGAGCGCGGAGCGCAGGTCCGTCCCCATCCGGCGGATGGCTCCGTGCAGGCAGCGGACGTAGAGCAGGTGGAGGGGATAGTTGAGGAGCAGCAGGACGAGCAGCACGCCCGCGTTGACCCACAGATGCGCGATCGGGCCGTGACCGACCACGATGTCGACGACATTGGCCGTGATCAGCGGCAGCAGCCAGGTGGGGCTGTGCTTGAAGAGGAAGGCGAAGACCGCCACGAGCAGCCTGAGGCGGTCCTCCCGGAAGAGATAGGCGAGCGTACGCATTGGATGCTCACCGCGGTAGCGATGATCGAGAGCGCCAACCACAAATCCCCCAAATAGTGGTAGATCTCCGGTCAATCCTCTCGTATCGAAATTTCGGCCGCGTGACAAGCCCGCGCGTGCCGCCGCCGGACCACCCCGCCCGTCGCGAGCCGTTCAGTCCCTCGCTGCGGGAAGCCTCATCTCCAGGAGCTGACCGGGCCAGTCGCCGACCTTGAAACTCTCGGTCCTGGTGAAGCCCTGGCTCTCGTAGTACGCCACCAGGCGACCGTCGTCGCCGCCGTAGCAGTCGACCCGCAGCAGCGCGACCTCCCGCTCGACGGCCTCGGCCCTGGCACGCTCCAGCAGGGCCGAGCCGACCCCGCGACCGTGGAACCGCTGGTCGATGACCAGCCCCTGGACGTACAGCTCGGGCTCGGAGGCGGGGGTGACGTAGGGCATCGCGGACCCCACGACCAGGCATCCCGCGGGCCGGCCGTCGAGTTCGGCGACGCGCATCCCGCCGGACGTCGCCCATGAGGTGACACTCTCCACACGGGCCGCGTCAGTCGAGAACGGTTCGCTGCCCCACTGGCCGGTGCGCCCCTGGGAGGTCAGCCACGCCACCGCGCTGTCGAACATCGCCAGGACAGCCGGTACGTCGCCGAGGTGCCCGTCACGGATAATCACCGGCGGATCGTAACAGGACATGCACCCCTATACGGGATATGCCGCGTAAAGAACCTCACCGCGCCGGAAGATCAGTACACTCGGCGACGGCCGGAGTACGGCTCCTTGGTCACGGGCGCATGCCGTGGCCCCTTTCCCCCCCCGGGAGTCACGTGAGCAGCGGAGTGATCGGCGCGTTCCCCGAGCCGCCCCCGGTTCCACCCGGTCGGCGCTCGTTCCGCCCTGGTCGCAGGTGGCTGTGGTGGCTGGTGGCCGCCGTCACCGCCGTGCTGCTCGTGGCGGGCGGGACCGTGGCCGGCGCGTACGTCAAGCTGACCGGCAACGTCAAGCACGTCGAGGTCACCGCGGAGGACCTCGGACGCCGGCCGGCCAAGGTCGCGACCAGTGCGATGAACGTCCTGATCGTCGGCTCGGACCAGCGAAACGGCAAGAACGCGAGGTACGGCCGGGTCGCGGGCGAGCGGACCGACACGATCATGCTCGCGCACATCTCGCCGAAGCGGGACAACGCGATGGTCATCAGTTTCCCGCGTGACTCGATGGTCCAGCTCCCCGCCTGCCGGGCCAGGCAGGGGCTGCCAGGGCAGCGGCCGCACCTGGGCATGATCAACGAGTCGTTCAACTCCGGCGGCATCACCTGCACCTGGAAGACCGTCGAATCGCTCACCGGCATCCACATCGACCACTTCGTGAAGGTCGACTTCACCGGTTTCAAGGACATGGTCGACGCGGTCGGTGGCGTGGAGATCTGCGTGCCCGAGGCGATCGACGACAAGAAGGCCCTGCTCCACCTGTCCGCCGGACGTCAGAACCTCGGGGGTGAGCAGGCCCTGGGCTACGTACGGGCCCGCTACAGCCTGGGTGACGGATCGGACATCGGGCGCATCCAGCGCCAGCAGATGTTCATCGCCTCCATGGTCAAGAAGGTCATGAGCGGTGAGACGCTCACCGACCCGGCCCGGCTCTTCGGCTTCCTGGACGCGGCGACGAAATCGGTCACCACCGATCCCGGCCTCACCCCGGGCGTCATGAAGGACCTGGCCACCAGCGCCGAGGGGCTCGCCGCCGGGCAGATCCACTTCATCACCACCCCGTGGCGCTACTCGCTGGTCCACCCGGGCCGGGTGGAATGGGTCGAGCCGCAGAGCGGCAGGCTGTTCCGTATCGTCGCGACGGACCGGGCGATCGCCGGCTCCGGGGTCAGGGGCGGCCAGTCCAGGGTGCCCCGATCGAAGATCCAGATAGAGGTGCGCAACGGAACCATGCGGTCCGGCCTGGCCACCGGAGTGGCGGTCCAGTTGGAGGAGCGGGGCTATCACGTCGCCAGGATCGGCGACGCCCTGCGCAAGCCGTACCCGGCGACCACGATCGCCTACTCGCCGAACGGCACCGCCAAGGCGCCCACCCTCAGCCGAGACCTGATCGTCTCCACCCCCAAGCCCGTCTCCTGGGCGACCACGGGAAGGCTCATCCTGACGATCGGTGACGACTGGAGAGGCCTGAAGCCGCTTCCCCGCAACGACAACGAGAGCCTGAAGGGTTTCGACGCGACCCACGACTCGTGCACCGGCGCCTGACCGTTCCCGTCAGATGGACTTCGAGGCGAGCCGTACGGGAGGGACGCCGAGCAGGCCATGATCGACCGGCTGCCATCGGGATGCCGCGAAGGCCCCGGCGGCTTCCTCCCGATCCCGTCTGAGCTGGAAGCCATTTCCCTTCACCATCAAATGAGCATAAAAACTTGACCCGGCTTTGCTGTCTGATTAATACCAATAACCTATAAATAGTCCTAAGTATGCATTTATAGAAGTAAAGGCCCTTTCGAGGGGGAACGTCAGCATTGCGATATCCACGTTCGATCCAGGGCCGCATGACCCTCACCGCGCTCGTCCTGTTCATGCTGGTGCTGGGGATCGGCATGTTCGCCATACAGGATGTCGTGCGGGACAAAGTGTTGACCGACGCCACCGACGCGGTGGCCGAGGCCGCCGGGAAGGCGGTCCAGAGCGTCGAGAACGGGCCCGCGAACGCCGTCGTCCTTCCCACCAGCCACATCTCCCTCATCCAGGTCGTCGCGGCCGACGGCCGGGTGGTCGCCGCCAGCCCCGCCATGAAGGGGAAGCCCAGGATCAGCGAAACACTCCCTACCGACGGCGACCTCCAGGTGAACGGGACGTCCTGCATGACCTTCCCCACGGGGCGGCAGACGTGCTACATCATCGTGGGCTTCCGGATCGATCACTCCCCCTACGGCAAGGTGATGGTCTACGCGGCGGCACCGGAACCCCAACTGCTCCGTACCAACGTCCTGGAGATCTCACTGGCGCTTTTCGGCTCCGTGCTCCTCGCGCTGCTCGGCTGGGGTACCTGGCAGCTCGCCGGTCGCACCCTGAAACCGGTGGCGCGGATCCGCGCCAAGATGGCCGAGATCACCGCCACCGACCTCAGCCGCCGGATGCCCGTACCCGATTCCGAGGACGAGGTGGCGCAGCTCACCAAGACCGTCAACGCGACCCTCGAGAGACTGGAGCGGGCTGTGGAGAACCAGCGCCGCTTCGCCTCCGACGCCTCCCACGAGCTGCGCACCCCGCTGACCGGGCTGCGCACCAAACTCGAACTGGCGATCTCCGATCCCAACGCGGAGGACTCGCACACGACCATGCGCGCCGTGCTGGCGGACGCAGAACGGCTCCAGGCCATCATCGACGACCTTCTGCTGCTCACCCGCCTCGACGCCGGCGTGCAGAGTACATCGGAGCAGATCAACCTCTCCGAGCTGGTCACCGCCGAGGTGGAGCGGTGGCCCCACCGGCACGAGGTGCTGTTGAAGCTCGCTCCCGACGTCGTGGTGCGAGGCAACCGGCTCCAGCTGACCCGGCTGCTGACCAATCTGCTCACCAACGCCGACCGGCACGCGACGAAGGAGATACAGGTCCGGGTCGGCAACGAACGGGGCGAGGCCGTGATGGAGGTCATCGACGACGGGCTCGGCATCCCGGCCGGGGAGCATGAGCGGATCTTCCAGCGGTTCACCCGCCTGGATTCGGCGCGCAGCCGCGACGCCGGGGGAACCGGCCTGGGCCTGCCCATAGCCAGGGACATCGCCCTGGCACACCAGGGCAGGCTCTATGCCACCGACCGCGCCACCGGCAACGGCGCCCGAATCGTCCTCTGCCTCCCGCTGTCGACCGCCACACGCCGCTGAGGGATCCCTCCGACGGGTTGGCGGAGAGACCACCCTGGTGACCACAAGATGCGGCCCCTGCGGAGATGGCCCGTATCCGTCATATGTGAGAATCAGGCCATGCACAGGATCGTCATGTTCGCCATGGACGGTGTGATCCCCTTCGAGCTTGGCATCCCGCCGCGCATCTTCGGTATCGCCAGGAGCCCCGAGGGCGAGCGGCTCTACGAGGTGCTCACCTGCACCGTCGACGGCGCCCCGGTACGCACCGACGCCGACTTCTCGATCGCGGTGGACCACGGAGCCGAGGCCCTGGCCGGAGCGGACACCGTGGTGATCCCCGCCACCCACGCGCTCGGCCCCGTCTCCACCGAGGGACGGCTCACCAGGCCCATGGCCGACGCGATCGCGCTCATCCGGCCGGGCACCCGCCTGGTCTCGATCTGCACCGCCGCCTACGTGCTCGGGGCGGCCGGACTGCTCGACGGCCGCCCCGCGACCACCCACTGGAGCCACACCGAGCACTTCCAGAAGCTGTTTCCCCGGGTCAGGGTCAACCCGGACGTGCTGTTCGTGGACGACGGGGATGTGCTCACCTCCGCCGGAGTGGCCGCGGGGATCGACCTCTGCCTGCACATCGTCCGGCGCGACCACGGCACCGAGGTGGCCAACCGGGTGGCCAGGCGATGCGTCGTGCCGCCGTGGCGCGACGGCGGCCAGGCCCAGTTCATCGAGCGCCCGCTTCCCGCGCCGACCGCCGCGACCACCGCGGCGACCAGGGCCTGGGCGCTGGAACGGCTGCACAAGCCGCTCCCCCTCAGCGAGCTGGCCGCCCACGCCCGGATGAGCCGCCGTACCTTCACCCGGCGCTTCCGCGACGAGGTGGGCCTCAGCCCCGGACAGTGGCTCATCCTGCAGCGGGTGGAGCTGGCCCGGCAGCTCCTGGAGAGCAGCGACCTGCCGGTGGACGGCATCGCCCTGCGGGCCGGGTTCGGCACCGCGGCCTCGCTCCGCCAGCACCTGCAGGTGGCCGTCGGCGTCTCGCCGTTGGCCTACCGCCGCACGTTCCGGCCCGTGGAGGCCGCACCGGATCCGGAGCCGTCACCGGCTGCGTGACCACTCCTCCTGCAGACGGGCCGCCGCCTTCTCCGGGGTGATCCTGCCGTGGGCGACATCGAGAATCACATCGCCCTCCGCGCGCTCCAGGAACACCTCGTCGGGGACGTTCAGCGAGCCGCCGCCCCGGATGAGTTCCTGGAGCGCGGCGTAGCCGTCCTTACCCTCCGGGGTGGCGAAGACCGACGATTCCACCTTGAAGTCCGCAGCCGCGGGGACCATCGTCAGGTCTCCGGCCCAGCTGGAGACGCCGTCGCCCACGGTCAGGAATTCGATCAGCGTGGCCGCCTCGGCCACGTGCCCGGAATTCCTGGGGACGGCCAGGCCCACCTCGGCCGTGCTACGGACGGCCGGCCTGGCGTCCGGCAGGACAGTGGGGAAGGGACCGGCGCCGATCTTCTTGACGGAGAACTTGCCGGTCCTGCGGTAGGACGTGGACAGCATCGAGCTCTGGCCTGAGCCGTCCACCAGGAACAGCGCCTTGCCGGAGCGGAAGAGCTCGGCCGGGCCGTCACCCCTGAGGGCCAGCGTGGACCTCGCCAGCATGCCCCTGTCGAACATCGCCCCATAGCCGGTCAGGGCCGAGACCATCTCGGCGCTCTTCCACGACTTTCCGCCGGCCAGCAGGTCGTCGGAGAGGGTCGGGTCGGTCTGACCGGCGATGGTGAACAGCAGTTCCTCCTGCCGGCGCGGCTCGCCGGAGAAGACGATCGGCTGAAGGTCGGGGATCTCCTTCCTGACCCGCATGACGATGGATTCGAGATCGGCGACCGTCTTGGGGAAGGACTCCCCGAGCTCGGACAGGAGAGCCGCGTCGTAGTACATGACCGCGCCGGCGGTGGATCCCATCGGGACCGAGTAGAGCGTGCCGTCCTTGGCGACCTGCTCCGTCTGCTTGACCACGACCGGGTCGAGTTTCCCGAGCAGGTCGCCGGAGACCTCGTCCTTCCAGTCGGCGACCGGACGGAGCCGGTTCTTGACCGCGCCGGTCATGGTCGGGATGTGGATGCCGACGACGTCGAGCGCCTCGCCGCCGTCGAGTGCCTTGGGCAGCCGCTTGCGGTAGTCGGCCTCACCGAAGGTGCGCAGGTCGACCTTGATGCCGGGATTCGCCTCCTCGAAGGCGGCGAGCGCCGCCTTCAGCCCGGCCTCGGGCGGGGAGAAGGTCCAGTACTTCAGGGTGACGGGCCCTGCGGGCTTCTCGGCCGGCTTCTCCGTGGGCTTGGAAACGGACTGCTCGGCCGGTTTCCCGCCCTCGGCCGCCCCGCCGGCACCGCAGGCGGTCAACCCCAGGGCGAGGGCGGCGGTCATGGCGAACACGCGAGCTGTACCACGCATGCATACCTCCAAAAGGATCACGGTGCGGGTGACGGTGTTCAGCCCGGCGAGTCCAATCACGGTGTAGATCGTGAAAAAAGATCTTATGTGCTCTTCTGCCGCGACGACGGCCGCTAAAACCCCGCTGCGCCCCTCAACCCTGCCGTGAACCGCGCGGCGAACCCCGGCGACAACCGGCTCTCAGCCCTCGACGATCTCGTGACGGAGGTGCTCGCGACTGAGGTCGAGGAGCATCCTGACGTGGGCGTCGGCGAGACGGTAGTAGATCATCCGGCCGGACCGGCGATTGGCCACGATGCCCGCCGTCCGCAGCAGCCTCAGGGCGTGCGACACGGCGGTGTCGCTGACCTCGACGGTCTCGGCGAGATCGCAGACGCACAGCTCACCGGCCTCGAGCAGCGCGTACAGCAGCTGCGCACGGGTCTGGTCGCCCAGCAGCCTGAACAGGTCGGCGAGCCGGGCCGCCTCGCTCGGGGTGACAAGGCGATCCCGTGTCGCCGCCACCCTGGCCTCGTCGGGCTCCACGGTCACGCACGCGTCCAGACCGGCGACGACTTCCATGGGCGAACTCCTGAACAGATACTCAAATGATAACGACTATCGTACCAAGTCGCCCGGACGGCGGCGGGTCCCGCGAGCCCGGCGGGACGGTCAGTCCTGCTTGGCGCTCAGTGGCCGGGCGATGTCCTCCAGGCTCCTGCCCTCGGCCTTGACCCCGAGGAAGAGCTCCACCAGCCCTGCGATGATCATGAGGGTCGCGCCGATACAGAAGGCCAGCGCCGTGTCACCGGGTCTGCCGCTCTTGACCAGGTTGGCGAAGACCAGCGGTCCGGACACGCCACCGGCGAAGGTGCCGATCGCGTAGAAGAACGCGATCGCCATGGCCCGGGTCTCCATCGGGAAGATCTCGCTGACCGTCAGGTAGGCCGCGCTCGCCCCGGCGGAGGCGAAGAAGAGCACGACGCACCAGCAGGCGGTGAGCGTGACCGCGGTCAGCACCCCCTGGTCGAACAGCCAGGCCGTGCCGAGAAGGAGCACCCCGGACCCGATATAGGTGCCGGAGATCATGGGGATGCGGCCGACCGTGTCGAACAACCGCCCGAGCAGGAGCGGGCCGAGGAAGTTGCCGACCGCGATGACCGCGAAGTAGTAGCCGGTGTGGGTGACGATGCCGAAGAAGGTCGACAGGATCTGTGCGTACCCGAAGGTGATGGCGTTGTAGAGGAACGCCTGACCGATGAAGAGCGCCAGGCCGAGGACCGTGCGCTTGGGGTAGCGGGCGACCATGGTGTGCGCGATCCGCCCGAAGCCGATCGACGTGCGCTGGTGGATGGTCATCGACCGCGAGGGCTCGTCGAGCGGGACGCCCTCCTCGCGCTCGATCCGCTTCTCCACCTCGTCGACCAGCCTCTCGGCCTCCCGGTCGCGGCCGTGGATGAACAGCCAGCGAGGGCTCTCCGGCACGTGTCTGCGGACCAGCAGGATGGCCAGGCCGAGCACCACCCCCATCCCGAAGGCGACACGCCAGCCGATGTTCAGCGGGAGGTTGTCGAGCAGCGGCACGGTCAGCAGCGCGCCTCCGGCGGCGCCGAGCCAGTAGCTGCCGTTGATGATGATGTCGATCCTGCCGCGATGGCGGCTCGGGATGAGCTCGTCGATGGCCGAGTTGACGGCCGCGTACTCGCCGCCGATGCCGAAACCGGTCAGGAACCGGAACAGGAAGAACCACCAGACGGAGAAGGAGAACGCCGTCGCGGCGGTGGCGACCAGGTAGACGGCCATCGTGATGATGAACATCTTCTTCCGGCCGAACCTGTCGGTGAGCCAGCCGAAGAACAGCGCCCCGAGACACGCCCCCGCCACGTAGAGGGCCGCGGCCTGCCCTGCGACCTGGGCCTGGGTGATCGCCAGGCCGCTGCCCTCCTTGGCCAGCTGGGCGGAGAGGTTTCCGATGATCGTCACTTCGAGGCCGTCGAGGATCCAGACGGTGCCGAGGCCGACGACGATCATCCAGTGCCATCGTGACCACGGCAGCCGGTCCAACCTCGCGGGGACCTTCGTGGTCACGGTCCCCGTCTGAACGTCGCTCACGACAGGAGCGGTTACCCCCGCATAACCGGCTTATGCCGGTGTGAGACGCGCCGCTTCATTGGCCCTCGGCTGCGCGATCAGGACAAATCCCCACCTTTTCGATACATTGCGCGAGCATGGGGACATGGGGAGACTTAATCCTGTTTAGGGAGATCAATGAAAGCCCGGATCACGGGCGTCGCGACGTATCTGCCGGAACGGACCATGTCCAGCGCGGATGTGGAGCGGCGGATAGAGGGCTACGTGCCCTACGGAGGCGTCGTCGAGAGGCTGACGGGAATCCGACGGCGCCATGTGGCCCGCGATGACCAGCAGGCCTCGGACCTGGCCGCCGAGGCGGCCCGCGGCCTCGACCACTCAGACGTCGACCTGCTCGTCTTCGCGTCGGCCTCGCAGGACATGGTCGAGCCCGCCACCGCGCACATCGTGGCGGCCAAGCTGGGACTCTCCTGCCCGGTGTTCGACGTCAAGAACGCCTGCAACAGCATGCTCAACGGGATCCAGATCGCCGAGGCGCTGATCCTGTCCGGGGCGCACCGCAAGGTACTGGTCTGCTCGGGCGAGATCCCCTCACGGGCGATCCGCTGGCGGGTCAGGGATCGCGCGCAGTTCGTCGACTCCTTCGCGGGCTACACGATGTCGGACACCGGAGCCGCGGTCATGGTCGCCGCCGATATGGAACGTGGCATTTTCTACCGCGACTTCGCGGCCGACTCCACGGCGTGGGCGATCGGCACCCTGCCGGGAGGCGGTTCGGCGCATCCTCGCGACCCCGAATACTCCTACTTCCGCGGCGACGGGCGCAGGTTGAAGGAGGCGTTCGAGATGATCGGCCCGGACATCTTCCTCAACGCGCTCAAGCACACCGGCCTGACCTGGGACGACTTCGCCATCGTGGCGGTACACCAGGTGGCGCTGCCCTACCTGCGCTTCCTGGCCCAGGTGCTCGGCATCCCCGCCGACAGGCTCGTGGTCAGCCTGCCCGAGCACGGCAACTGCGCCTCGACCACGCTGCCGCTCCAGCTCGCGCTGGGCGGCTGGCGGCCTGGCGACCGGGTGGCGCTGCTCGGGCTGGGCGGCGGGATCAGTACCGGCGTGATCCTGGCGGAGATGTGATGGATCTCTGGGTGATCATCCCTGCCTACAACGAGGCCCACGGCATCGAGGCGACGCTGAGAGCGCTGGCCGAGCAGGACGACCGGGACTTCACACTGCTCGTGGTGGACAACGCGAGCACCGACGGCACCGCCGAGATCGTCCGGCGGCACGGTGTCCAGGTGATCGTCGAGACCCGGAAGGGCACGGGCGCCGCCTCCGACACCGGCATGCGCCACGCCATCGCGCACGGGGCGACCCACCTGGCCAGGACCGACGCCGACTGCCTGCCCCGCCCCGACTGGGTGCGCAACATCCGGCGGGCCTTCGGCGACGGGCTGGAGATGGTCGGCGGCCAGCTGCGCCCCCGGACCGACGAGTTCCGGCTGAAGTTCTGGGAGCGGCACCTCATCCCGTTCGTGGTGGAGGTGGCGGCCACCTTCGGGCGCTTTCGGCCCGGCAACAGGGACCCGCGCTACCTGGGGCCGTACGTGATGATGCCCGGCGCCACCCTGGCCATCACCGCGGAGCTCTACGACCGCGCGGGTGGTTTCCCCAGGACCGCGATCGAGGAGGTCCACGAGGACCGCGCCCTGGTCAACCGGGTGCGCATGCTCACCGCCGCGTACGGCTCGCGCCGCGACGTGGTGGTCTTCGGCTCCGTGCGCAGGCTCAGGGCGTACGGCCTCGCGGGCACCCTCGCCTGGTATGCCGACCACCACTACCGCCCAGAAGTGATCGACGTCCGGTGAACCACGAGACGCGGCTCTACCTGGCCGCGCATCCCTTCGCCTACCCGCTCCTGCGGCTGCTGGCCAGACTCGGGCCCGTGGTGCGGGTTCCCGGGCTGGGCGTCGTGGTCAACGACGCCACCGTCGCGCGGGCCGTGCTGATGGACGAGCGGTTCCGCAAGGACGGTCCCGGATCGCCCGGCGACCTGTGGACGCCCGTGCTCGGCCCCTCCGTGCTGCTCAACATGGAGGGAGCGGGCCACCTCGCGCTGCGCAGGAAGCTGATGCCGCTGTTCACCCCCGGATACGTCTCGGCGCTGGTGGACGACGTGCTCCGCGGGCCGCTCGACGACCTCTCGGCGCGGCTGGGACGCGGCGAGGCGGTCGACCTGGTGGACGCCATGCGGCTGATGGCCGGAGCGGTGATCTGCCGGGTGATCGGGCTGGGCGAGGTCTCCGAGGCTCGGGCCAGGGAGCTGTTCGCGGACGGGGAGCGGGTCGTCTCGATGGTCTCGCTCCGCTCGCGGCGGCTGTCGGATCGGCAGGTGGCGGCCGCCCGGCAGGTGCTGGACCGGATCGGGGACATCGCGCAGGCCGCCTATGAGGCCGCCGACGAGTCCACGGTGATGGGCCGGATGCGGGCACAGGGGCTCTCGCCCGCCGAGGCCAGGGGAGCGGCCGGGGCGTTCTTCCTGACCGGTACCGAGACGGTCGCCACGTTCGTCCCCCGGCTCTTCGCCCTCCTGCACGACCACCGGACCCCGGTGGACGACCTGGACCGGATCATCGAGGAGGCCATGCGGGTCACCACGCCGACCCCGCTGATGCTCCGCTCGGTGTCCACCGCCGCGCGCGTCGGCAAGGCCGCGGTGCGCCCCGGTGACCGGGTGCTGATCGTCACCCACAACTGCGCCAGGGCGTACGGCCCGTTCGATCCCTCCCGCCCTCACCCGCCCGAGCTGCGCAGGCTCTGGTTCGGCGCGGGCCCGCACTTCTGCATCGGCTACCCGCTGGCCCTGGCGGAGATCCGGGCGGTGGCCTCCGTCCTGCTCTCCCACCGGGTACGCGTCCTGCGACGGCGCGCGGCCAGGGGGGTCCTCATTCCCACCTACGAGCACCTGTGGGTCAGTGCCACATGAACGACATCATCAACGGGATCATGACCATCGCCGGGCGGGAGCCGGGACGGACCGCCATCGTCGACGGCCGAGGCCGCGAGATCACCTACGGTGAGCTCGCCCGCCGGGTGTCGGCGGTCCGCGACGCGATGGGCGGGCCGTCACCTGAGAACGGGATGCGGCCCGGGGACGGGGTGCTGTTCGCGGTGCGGCCCGGGGTGGACGCGGTGACGCTGGCGCTGGGGGCGGTCGCGGCGGGCGGGACGCTCGTCCTCGCGGACCCCGGGCTGGCGCCCGACGTGCTCGCGGCCCGCATGGCCGCGACCCGGCCCGCGTGGGTGATCAGCGAGTCCCTGCTCTACACGCTGAGCGGCCCGCTCAGGAGCCTGGCCCGCCGCCGCGGCCTGCTCCTGCCGAACCTCGCCGATCCGCTTCCCGGCCGGCCCGTCCGCCACCTGTACACCGGCCCGTGGCTGCCGGGGGTTCCCCGAGGGGCGCTACGGCTGTCTGGGATCCTCCGATCACCGTCCGGCCCGTCCGGGCCGCGGGCGTACCGATCCGACCCGGACCAGCCGGCGGCGGTGATCTTCACCTCCGGGACCACGGCACGCCCGCGAGGGGTGGTGCACACCCGAAGGTCGCTCGCGACCGGGCTGGAGATGTTCAGAAGCGTGTTCCCGCTCGGCCCCGGCGACATCGTGCACACCGACCAGCTGATGCTCGGCCTCCCCGCCCTGCTGGCCGGGGCGACCTGGTCACTGCCCGGAGGCGGGGACCTCGCCGCCGAGCTGGCCGCGAGGCGGGCCACCCACACCTTCGCCGTGCCGGTGCACCTGGACAGGCTGCTGCGCCGGACCCCCAGACTTCCCGGAACCCTCCGCTACCTCCTGCTCGGCGCCGCCCCCGCCCCGCCGGGCGTGCTCCGGCGCGCGATCGAGGCCGGCCCCGAGGTGCTGTCCGTCTACGCGATGACCGAGGCGCTCCCCATCGCCATCGCGTCGGCGCGGGAGAAGCTGGCCCAGGCCGAGGGGGACCTGCTCGGGGCACCGCTGCCCGGTGTCGGCGTCCGGATCGCCGAGGACGGTGAGCTGTTCGTCTCGGGGCCCCACCTCGCGCGGTGCTACCTCGGTGAGGAGCCGTTGCGCGAGATCGCCACCGGCGACCTGGTCCGGCTCGACGCCGGCCGGCTGGTACTGCTCGGCCGGAAGAAGGACATGATCCTCCGCGACGGCGTCAACATCTATCCGGGCCTGTACGAGTCCGGCATCGCGGCGCTGCCCGGGGTGGCCGAGGCCGCGATCGTCGGACTCGCCGACCCCGACACCGGGGACGAGGAGGTCGTGCTGGCCGTCGTGCCCACCGACGGCTACGACGAGGGCCTGCTGCGCGGGGCACTCCCCGAAATCGTGGACTCGGCGGCCCTGCCCGACCGGATCGAGCCGCTCGACGCCTTTCCCCGCTCGGGGCGGGCCGACAAGCTCGACCGGGCCGCCCTGCGGGATCTGGTCGCCCGCCGTGACTGAGCATCGGGCCGGCACCGATCCCGGGCCGGGCGGCAGGGCGGTGCGGGTCGCGGTGACGGGGGCCTCGGGGTTCGTGGGAGGCGCGGTCTGCCGGGCGGCCGTGGCGGAGGGCTGGACGGTGTTCGCCTTCGGCAGGCGGTCCGGAGTGGACGGCGGGCACGTCGGCCACGCGCCGTACACATCGTGGGATCTCCTCGGCGGGCGACCGGAGCCGCGGGAGGTGGACGCGGTGATCCACTGTGCCGGGAGCGTCACGGACTGGGGGTCGGCGCGCGACATCTGGGCGGCCAATGTCGACGGCACCCGCAACGCGGCCGCGGCCTTCCCCGGCGCCAGGTTCGTGCACGTCAGCACGGCGAGCGTCTACGACCCGTTCCTGCCGACCGTGATGGCCACCGAGGAGGCCGCCCCGGTCGGGCGGTACGCGAACGCCTACGGCGCCTCGAAGGCCGCCGCGGAGAGGTGTCTGGAGCGGGCGGTCATCCTACGACCGCACGCGGTCTACGGCAGGGGGGACACCACGCTGCTTCCCCGAGTCCTCGGTGCGGTCAGGGGTGGCAGGCTTCTCGCGGTGGGCGACGGACGCCAGCGGATCAGCCTGACCTCGGTGGACAACCTGGTCCTGGCCTGTCTGCTCGCCGCCGCGGGACCCGTCGACCACGGTGTCTTCAACGTGACCGACGCCGAACCCGTCATGCTCGACGACGCCCTGCGCTCGATCCTCGCGGAGCGCGGCATCGACGCCGAACCGTACTATCTGCCCCTGAAGCTGGTCGACCCCGTCGCGGCCGTCGCCGAGGCCGCCTTCCGGCTGCTCCGACGCCCGCACCCGCCCCGGCTGACGCGCTACGCCGCGGGCCACCTGGCCGTCGAGCGGACCCTCGACATCACCGCGGCGCGCGCCCGCCTCGGCTACCGGCCGTCGGCGACGTCGTTCGTCGGATCCTCCGACTGGTGAGCGCGGGATTCGAACATGGCGGCGGCGGCCTGGTAACGGATGAGCCCGTTCCTGGCGACGAAGACCACCCCCGCCATGAGCAGGCCGAGCGTGAAGAGCACGCGCAGGCCGTTTCTCAGGAAGGCGGTCAGCGCGTCGAATATCACGAGCACGGCGGCGACCGGCAGGCCGCCGGGGCCGGTGGAGTCCGGCAGGTAGATGTTACGTAGCGCGGACATGGCGATCGCCAGCGTGAACATGCTCCCGGCCATGCCGATACCGGCACCGATCAGTGCGGTGCACCGGTCGCGGGCCAGGAAGACCCCGGCGGCGATCAGGGCCGGTGACGTACCCGCCAGAACCCACCTCAGTGAGATCAGCCTGTCATGGATGTGGTCCATCTTGGCCACGGCGGAGGCGGGGAGCACCTCGGCGACGGGATGTGTCCTGGGCAGGCGGGAGGCGGCTTCCAGACCGCCGCTCCGCAGCCGGTGTCTGACCAGTTCGTACATCGGGGCGAGGTCGTAGCCGATGCTGCTTGGTATGCCGGAATCCGCGCTCAGGACCGCGACGAACCTGCGGTGCGCCAGCCTGTTGATCTCCACCCAGGCGGTGACGAAGTCATCGTCGACCTGATCCCCCACCGCGTTGTGGACAAGCCCCTCCTCGGCCGCGACACCCCGCTCGCGCAACCTCAGGGTGATCTCGTTGGCGACGCGACCGGTGACCGCGTCCCGTACGTCCGGGTGGCGGGCCAGCGGTGCCATGTTCCTGAGGTAGCCGCCGGGATCCGCCACCTCGTTCGCCGTCCAGAACGCCACGAGGGTAAGGGGCGCGAGAAGGCAGCCGAGCGCGATCAAAATCGAGCTGATCATTTTACGCACGGGACCTCCTAACCGCTTTACCTGGAAATCCCCTCGTTTGCCAGTCAAAATCGATTACGTGTCCTTTTTGACCATAACTTGGAGGTCAGCGTCATCCCGACGGCGCGATCTGGTTTACAAACCTTGACCGACCACCCTCAGCGCGTCGAACAACCACATAGCCCATTCAACTGGAAACCGTTACTAACCTGCGACGTATTGGGGTGACGGACAGGAGATGTAGGGCTATGGCCGATAACACGGGGCGGACAGGCGTCGGATCGAGTCTGGCACTGACACTGGGCTCGGCCGTTCTGTGGGGCCTGGCCCATATCTGGGCGGGCCGCCGCCTGACGGGCGCCTTTCTGATGGGCATCGAGCTGACCCTCGCCGGAGCCGCCGCGATCGCCGTGCTGACCGCGGGGCCCGCCCTGCTCGCCCTCGCCGTACAACCCGCCTGGCTCTGGGCCTTCGCGCTCGCCGCGATGTTGCTGGCCACCGTGGCGGTGGCCGTGGTCATACACTCCTACCTGCTGGTGCGGCCGGAGTCGTCATCGCCCGCGGCCCAGTACCTCTCAACCGCCGCCGTCGGCCTGCTGTGCGTGCTGGTGACCGCTCCGATGATCTATGTGGCTCGGCTGGCCTACGTCTCCCAGAGCGTGGTGACCTCGGTGTTCGCGGAGAGCGTCACGCCGATGCCGACGGACCCGTGGAAGGGCATGGAGCGGATCAACATCCTGCTCATCGGCGCGGACGCGGCGGCCAACCGGGTCGGCGTGCGCACCGACAGCATGACCGTGGCCAGCGTCGACACCCGGACCGGCGAAACTGTGCTTTTCGGCCTGCCGCGGAATCTGGAGAAAGTCCCGATGCCGCCGGGCCCGGCCCGCGAGCGATTCCCCTTCGGCTTCGAAGGCGAGCCGCCCTACACACCGGGCATGCTCAACGAGGTCTACCAGTACGCCGAGGACTACCCGGAAATGGCCCCGAGGCTGGGCAAGAGGCACCGCGGCCCCTCGCTGCTGAAAAGGACGGTCGGCGGCATCCTCGGACTCGACATCTCCTATTACGCGATGGTTGACATGAGGGGGTTCGTGGAAATCGTCGATGCGATGGGCGGCGTGCGGATCCGTATCAAGGACCCCATCGTGTACGGCAGGCAGAACGAGGGCCGGATCGAGGCGGGCCGGCGGAAACTCTCGGGCGAGGAGGCGCTCTGGTATGGCAGGTCCCGCACCTTCAGCGACGACTACGTACGGATGAGCCGCCAGAAATGCCTGCTGAACGCCGTCGCCAAGCAGGCCGACCCGGTGACGGTGTTCAAGAGCTTCGAGAGGCTGGCCACCGCCACCGTCGACGCGATCTCCACCGACATACCGCGGCAGCTACTGCCCGACCTGGTCGAGCTTTCGGAGAAGGTGAAGAACTCCAGGATCAGGAGCCTCCAGTTCGTGCCCCCGCTGATCTATACGGGTGCGCCCGACTACCACCTGATCAGGCGTGAGGTCATCGCCACCCTGGCGGCCCCGCCCGCCGGGGCCGACGCCGCCGTGCCCGCCGTACCGACGGGGAACCGCGGCAGGAACGCCGGGGAGCGCGCGGGGGCGAGCGCCGTCGTCCTCGACTCCGCCTGCGACTGACGGACGGCAGACCAGCGGGTAACGGCTGATGAGCGACACACCCGGCGCGTTGAGAGCGCCCACGAGGGCCGGAATGCTGTTATGGAGTGATTACTTAGAGTCGCCACGGAGGTAAGAGGATGAAACGCCGTCTGGCCAGCCTGAGCCTGCTCACCGCGGTCGCCGTACCCGCTGCTGGATGGCAGCCGGCCTGGGATGATCCGGTCCCCTCACTCTCCATCTCCCTCGACGACGGGACGAGGGACACCACTCCCGGCGCGGAGAACACGTACACGCTCCGTATCAACAACCAGGGAACCACCCGGTTGAGGCACATCCTCCTGGTGCAGTCCCTGCCGCCGTCGATGACCTTCGTGAAGGCCGACGCCGGAGGCCGCGTGGAGCAGGGCAAGGTGGCGTGGACCGTGAACGTCCTGCCCAGGAAGGAGACCGTCGTCCACCTGAGCGCCCGGGTCGGCGCGGTCGCGGGGGCGCAGGTGCGGGACCTGGCGACGACCGCCTGCGCCCGCAGGAGCGCGGCCGGCCCCGTGCTGGTCTGCGCCACGGACGTCAACACCGTGGCTTCGCCGGAGACGACCGACTGGGTCCTGCCTATCTCACTGGCCTCCGCCGCCGCGGCCGGGCTGGCCACCGCCGGGTTCCTGCTCCGTCGCCGTCGCCGCCGGGACCAGCCGGCCTGACCCGCGCGAGAGTCCTGGTCCGGCGTTCCTCATCGGAGACCGTCCTGACGGCCTCAGCCTCCCGGTCGCGGTTCGCGACCTCCGTTGAGGAACGGAAGCATCAGGGCGTCCCGCGCCGGCGACACAACCGCGGAGCCAGGCCGAGGCCGAGGAGCAGGAACCCCGCCAGGACCGGTCCGAGCGGCAGGCCCGTGAACGGCAGGGCGGGACGGCCCGGTCCCGCGCAGGGCCCGCCGACGGGACAGGGGATCGGCAGGGGCCGTTCCCAGGCCGGCCCGTACGACGGCGCGGAAGACGGCTCAGGCACCCGCGCGGGCGAAGGGATCCGGGCGGGTGACGAGGTCCGGACGGGCGAGGGGATCGGCACCAGATCGGAAACGGGCGGCGACACCGGTTCCCGGCCGGGGACCGTCGCCGGCTCCGGTACATGATCGGTGACGGCCCCCGGTTCCGGACCGGGGCCGGCCTCCGACGCCGGCGTCGGCGCCGGGGCCATCCTCACCGGCTCCGTCCCGCAGTCGGGATCGGTCGACCCCGCGGAGCAGTTGGACTCGGGCTTCACGCCCACCACCTCGTCGCGCAGCATGGAGTCGCCTGAGGGAGGGTCGCCCACCGTGACACGGTAGGTGATCGTCACCGCGGACTCCGCCGGAATGTCACCCCGCCAGTCGAGCACCGGCTCGGCGTAGCTGACAGTGCCCGAGGAGGCCTCCACATCACCGAACACCGCGTCGTCGAGCACCCCCGACAGATCGTCCGTGAGGCGGGCTCCGGGGTACGCGATCCGCCCCGGGTTGGTGACCGTGATCGTGTAGGTCACGGTGTCACCCGCCTCGGGCTCCTCCGGCATGAGCGTCCTGCTGATCGTCACACCCTCCACCGCGACCCGCTGCGCACAGCCGAGGCTCGCCCCGGGAACGGGCTCACCGAGCCTGGCCGGTCCCGGCGCCGGGCCGGGGCAGTTCGTCCCGCCCCCGCGAGCCTGAACGGCGCTGTCCAGCACCCGGTCCCCGGTGTCGGGGGTGTTCACGGTCACGCTGTAGGTGATCGTGACCGTCTCGCCCGCCGGGATGTCGCCGGTCCAGGCCAGCTTCGACGCACCGTACGAGACGGTTCCATCCGTGGCCCGCGCGTCGCCGTTGTAGATCGCGTCGTCGAGCACCCGGGAGAGTTCCCCGGTGAGCGCGGCCCCCTGATAGGCGGCGGTGCCGACATTGCCGACGGTGACCGTGTACGCGACCACCTCGCCGGGATCGACCGTCTCCCGATCCGCGGTCATGAGGACGTACAGCAGCGGCAGGCCGGGCGCGTCGAGGTTGCCGCAGGCGGGATCGGTGGAACCGGCCTCGCAGTTGGAGCCCTCGCCACCGACCAGTTCGCCGGAGAGCCGCAGGTCCCCCGCCGGAGGGTCGTTCACCGTGACTCCGTAGCTGACCGTCACCGTCTGGCCGGCGGACACGTCCCCCGACCAGGTCACCCTGGACTCGGCGAAGGAGACCGTGCCCGAGGTGGCCGACTCGTCGTGGTCGAAGTCCGCGTCGTCGAGCACGCCCGACAGGTCGTCGGTGAAGGTGAAGTCCGGCCGGTCGTCGTCACCGGTGTTGCGCAGTTCGACGGTGTAGGTGATCTTCTGCCCGGGCCTGGCGAGGACGGGCGAGGCCGTCTTGGTGATCTCGACCCCCGCCTCCTCCACCTCCACCTCCACCGGAGCGGACAAGGACCCCCCACCGGACTTGGCACGAACAGGCGAAACCGTCTTGGTGGCCCCGACCCCCGCCTCCTCCACCTCCACCTCCACCGGAGCGGACAAGGACCCCCCACCGGACTTGGCACGAACAGGCGAAACCGTCTTGGTGGCCCCGACCCCCGCCTCCTCCACCTCCACCTCCACCGGAGCGGACAAGGACCCCCCACCGGACTTGGCACGAACAGGCGAAACCGTCTTGGTGATCTCGGCCCCCGCCTCCTCCACCTCCACCGGAGCGGACAGGGCTCTCTCGCCGGCCTCCGATCGATGCGGAGACGTCACGATGGCCGGGTGGGACGGCGGCGCCTCCGTCCCGTTCCGGGGCGGGGCGGACACGACCAACGGCGTCGCGAGCATCGCGAGCGCGACCCCCCACGCGGCGAATCCGTCGGCTCGCCGCTCGGAAACGCGACGTGACCGGGTATCGGTACCTATCACCAAAGCCCCTTGCTGACCCCTTGTCCACGATCCCGCCGGGGGGCTCAAGATCAACCGACTCGGGGTGGGATACCCGGGCGGCCGGGGTCTCACCGGAGTCGACGGCAAACATCTGCCCTACCCGTACCCAAGGCCGTCGCCGAGTCCGTACAGGAGGGAGCGAAGCGGTAACGGCGGATCTTCAGCACCGGTCATGACATGGCAGGTGTTTTCCCTCAGACCCCACATCCGTACTTGTCATGAGAGACCACTTTCATCCGTGTTCGCAGCGCGGACACCCTCCCAACTCGCCCGGTGATACACGTCACGCACCCTCGCCCGCCGTGGCATGATGGTCCCCCGCAAGAGTTGCAATGATTTTCATAATCAGATTGGATCGTCGTCGTGAGGGTGGCATTCGTCGGCAAGGGCGGCAGCGGCAAGACGACTCTGTCGGCGCTGTTCTCGAGATACACAGCGAGCCGGGGCGGTCCCGTCGTGGCCGTCGACGCCGACATCAACCAGCACCTGGGCATGGCGCTGGGAGTGGCCGATGGCGCGCTGCCAAGACCGATGGGCTCGCACCTGACCGAGATCAAGGAGTACCTGCGAGGTGACAACCCCCGCATCTCCTCGGCCTCAGCGATGGTCAAGACCACCCCGCCGGGGCGCGGCTCGCGACTGCTCCGCCTTGACGAGCGGAACGACCCGATCCACGGCGGATTCGCCGCCGCCGCACCCGAGGGGCCCCTGCTGATGGTCACCGGGCCGTTCAGCGAGGATGACCTGGGAGTGGCGTGCTACCACTCCAAGGTCGGCGCCGTGGAGCTGTATCTCAACCATCTGCTCGACGGCGCGGGTGAGTACGTCGTGGTCGACATGACTGCCGGGGCCGACTCATTCGCCTCGGGGTTGTTCACCCGCTTCGACATGACCTTCCTGGTGGCCGAGCCGACCCGCCAGGGGGTGAGCGTCTACCGGCAGTACCGTGACTACGCCGCCGACTACGGCGTGCCGATCGCGGTGGTGGGCAACAAGATCCACGGCCCCGGGGACGTGTCGTTCCTGCGTGAGCAGGTCGGCGACGACCTGCTCGTCTGCCTGGAGCACTCCGCGGCGATCCGCGCGATGGAGCAGGGCCGCCCCTTCACCCTCTCCGACCTTGAGGTGGCCAACTCCCGGGCTCTGGGCACGCTCCTCGACCATCTCGACGCCCAGGAGAAGGACTGGGACCGCTTCGGCCGCCAGGCCGTGCGGTTCCACCTCCGCAATGCCGAGGCCTGGGCCAACAGGGCCACGGGCGAGGACCTGGCGGCTCAGATCGACCCCGACTTCGTCTTCGGGCCCACGCGAGTGTCGCTCTCCCGCTAGATGGAGCGATCACCACGCCCGACCTAGTGTCTGATTGATCCCCTTCCGAGAGGAGAACGCAGTATGTCGCTGACCGTTTCGAACGATCTTCTCGACCAGGCCAGGACCGGTGAGGTGGACGACGCGGCTTTTGTCACCTGCGTCAGAGACTCACTGCCCTACGCCTGGTCGCTGATCAGCGACCTGGTCAAACAGCGTGAACATACCGGTGCCGAATTCGCCGACAACACCGTGCCGCCACCGGACGAGGCCGCCCGCGGCCAGCTCCTGCGCGCGCTCGCCAGCGACGCCATGCGTGGCGCCCTGGAGCGGCACTTCGGGGTGCGGCTGGCCTTCCAGAACTGCCACCGGGTCGCGGTCTTCGACCCGGCCGCCACCGGGGCCCACGCGGAGTTCATCACCGCCAGGTCTCAGATCCTCAACCAGACGCCCGAGCTCGTCGACTGCTGACGGCGGCCTCACTCCGAGGCCTTCCTTCCCCGTGCCCGCCGCACCCGGCGGGCACGGCCGGAGAGCCTGGGCAGCACCTCGGCTCCCAACCGCCTGATGTTCTCAAGGGTGCGGGCGCCCTCGCCCGCACCCTCCACCATGAGGATCAGGTGCCGCAGACCGGTGACCTCGGCGGTCCGCTCGATCCTCGCCACGCAGAGATCAGGCGAGCCGACCGGATGCGTCCCGCAGAGGAAGTCCACGTACTCCCCGACGTCGCGCGCCGGCCGCGCCCGCCCGTCCACCGGTACGTATCCCGCGAGACCCGGCTCCAGCCAGCGCGGCATGGCCTCCCGCATCTCCCGCACGGCCTGATCCGTCGTATCGGCCACATAGCCCACGGCCGCCGCGACATGACCGGGCGGTGACAGCGGGCCCACCGCCAGCGCACCGTAGTCGCGGATCATGGCAGCCTTCTCCCGATCCCCGACATGCATGCCGAGCAGCATCGGCAGCCCGCGCTCGGCTGCGATCAGCACGGTCGCGGGAGAGGTACACGCGACGATCGGCCTGATCCGGACCGCCGGCACCATCGGCACCTGCCTGAAGTTGAAGAACTCCCCGCTCGCGGAGAGCGTGTCACGCGAGAGCGCCTCGCACAGCAGGTCGAGCGACTCGCGGAAGCCGCGCTCGAACCTCGCCAGGCCCGTGCCGAACACCTCCAGGTCCACCCACGGCCCGCCCCTGCCCACCCCCAGGGCGAACCGGCCCCCGGAGACCTGGTCGAGGATCGCCGCCTGCTCGGCCAGATCCACCGGATGCCGGGTGGACAGGACGCTCACCGCCGTCCCGACCCTGATCCTGGCGGTGCGCCCCAGCGCCACACCGGCCAGCGTCGCCGCCGACGGGCAGACGCCGTACGACATGAAGTGGTGCTCGGCGATCCACGCGTCATCGAATCCCGCCTCCTCCGCGGCCACGACCGCGTCCACGGTGTCGCGCAGCACCTCTCCCGGTTGCCGGCCGGGAAATCCCGCCGCGACCAGGAAGACTCCGATTCGCACTCTTCGATGATGTCCGATGTCCGCCGCTAGCCGAAGAGGTCGAGCTGGCCCTCACCGGCCAGTGGGTTGCGGTGCCTCTTGAGGTGACGCCAGCGGGGCAGATCGTCCAGGTACGACCAGGACAGACGGTGGTGCTCCGTCGGGCCGAGCTCGGCCAGGGCCGCCTGGTGGACCGGGGAGGGGTAACCCGCGTTCTCGGCGAACCCGTACTCGGAGAAGCCCAGCGAGGCCATGTAGGTGTCCCTGCGGACCTTTGCGATCACGGAGGCCGCGGCCACGGAGACACAGGACAGGTCGCCCTTGACCTCGCACCGGACCGGCCAGGGCGCGCCCAGATAGTCGTGCTTGCCGTCCAGCACGACCACGTCGGGCCGGACGGGAAGCCCGGCCAGCGCCCTCCTGGCCGCCCGGCGCAGGGCCTCGGTCATCCCGAGCGCGTCGATCTCCTCGTGGGACGCCTCGCCGTACCCGATACCGGCCGCCCAGGCGGTGATCTCGGAGACCATGGCGGCGCGGCGGGCGGGGGTGAGCAGTTTGGAATCGGTGAGACCGGCGGGCGGTTCCGACAGGTCGGTGACCACGGCGCAGACCGCCACCGGGCCCGCCCAGGCTCCGCGCCCGACCTCGTCCACCCCGGCGACCAGCTTGGCACCGCCGTCGTTCAGCAATCGCTCGAGCGCGTAGGAGGGAGGCATGCGCCGACGTTACCGGCAGGGGAGCGCGACCGCCTCCCGGTGTACCCGAGGGCGTCATCTGGGCACGGGCTCGACCGCCTCCAGGTCGGCGGCGAGGAGCCTGGCGGCGACGTGAACGGCCCTGAGGGTGACGGAGACGGCAGGGCGGTGAACGCTGGAGGATCGGGCGACGGCGTGGACGGTCCGGCAGACCGGCGGGCCGGGCAGCCGGCGGACGACGATGCCCCGGACCCCCGCGGCCAGCGCCAGGGCGGGAACGGCCGCGATGCCGATGCCCTTGGCGACCAGACCGATGATCGTGCTCAGTCCCTCGAACTCCCAGGGCACCGGCCGGTGGCCACCGACGTCGGCCATCAGCCGGTCCACCGCCAGCCGGGAGGGCTCGCCGTCCGGAGTGGCCATCCAGGGCTCCTCCCTCAGCTCGCGCAGGTCGACGGGGACGTCGGGGGAGGCGAGCCGGTGCGTGCGCGGCACCACGAGCACCAGCGGATCGCGCAGCAGCGGGAAGACCCGCATGGTGTCCGGTTCGCGTATGCCGCCGTACCAGTCGTCGATCAGGGCGATGTCCACCTCGCCCGACTGCACCTCGCGCATCCCGCGCCCCGAGCGCCCCTGCCCCATCCGCAGGGTGATCTCGCCGTGCCGGCGGAGCGTCCTGGTCAGCGCGGGCGCGAAGGCCACCGCGGCGGTGGGGAAGGCGGTCACGGTGACCCGTCCCGCCGGGGTGACGGCCTGGGCCGACAGGTCGGACTCGGCGCTCTCCACCATGGCCAGGATGCGCTCGGCGTGCTCGACCAGGCGGCGCCCCGCGTCGGTCAGCTCCGCGCTCCTGGCGGTTCTGTCGATCAGCGCGGTCCCGGCCTGGCGCTCCAGCGCGGCCAGTTGCTGGGAGACCGCCGAGGGGCTGTAACCCAGGGATGCCGCGGTGGCGGCGATGCTGCCCCGGCGGGCGAATTCGCAGATCAGCGCGAGTCTCCGCAAATCAAGCATCAGCTTTCCTTATGCCCACCCGCGAGAACCGAAGCTTGTCCTTACGCCCCTACCTCATCAGGGTTGGGAACGTTCCGCAACGAGGGAGGGAACCTCACGATGAACGTCACCCTTTCCGCCACCCTGGCGGCCAACGAGGACATCGAGCGAAGACGGCTCGCCGGGGAGCGCGTGCTGCACCTGGCCTTCGGAGAGGCGGGGTTGCCCGTTCATCCGGCTCTGCGCGAGCGGCTGGCCGCGGCGTCCGGGCACAACGGGTACGGACCTGTCGCCGGCGCGCCGGTGCTGCGCGAGGCGGCCTCCGGCTACTGGTCGCGGCGGGGTCTGCCCACCGACCCGGAACTGGTGGTCTGCGGCCCCGGGAGCAAGCCCCTGCTGTACGGCCTGCTGCTGGCGATCGGCGGCGACATCGTGCTGCCGATGCCGAGCTGGGTCAGCTACGCCGCCCAGGCCGACCTGGTCGGGGCTCGGTCCCTGCTCGTTCCCACGCCCGATGGCGAGGGTGGGGTGCCCGACCCCGAGCGCGTGGCGGCGGCGGTCACGAACGCCCGCGCCCAGGGACGCGACGTGCGTTCGCTGCTGGTCACACTGCCCGACAACCCCAGCGGCACGCTGGCCGGGGCGCCCACGATCCGGCGGATCGCCGAGGTCGCCCGCGAGCTCGACCTCACGATCATTTCCGACGAGATCTACCGCGACCTGGTCCACTCCCCGGCCACCGGCTTTCTCAGCCCCGCCGACGTGGCCCCCGAGCGGACCGTGATCACCAGCGGGCTCAGCAAGAGCCTGGCCCTGGGCGGCTGGCGGATCGGGGTGGCCCGGCTCCCGTCCGCGGGACTGCGTGACCGGCTGCTGGCGGTCGCGAGCGAGATCTGGTCCAGCCCGGCCGCACCCGTCCAGCAGGCGGCGGCGTACGCGTACACCGAGCCGCCGGAGCTCGTCGAGCGGATCGGCGAGAGCCGCAGGTTGCACGGCACGGTGGTGCGGGCGGTGCACGAGCGCCTCGTCCGCGCGGGCGTAAGGGTGGCCGCGCCGCAGGGCGGCTTCTACCTCTATCCCGACTTCACCGGGCTGGACTTCGCGTCCTCCGCCGACCTGTCGGCGTATCTGCTCGACCGGCACGGCGTCGGGGTGCTCCCCGGCCACGTCTTCGGCGACGACCCGGCGGCCCTGCGGGCGCGGGTGGCGACCAGCCTCCTGTACGGCGAGACGACGCGGCGTCGGCTGGCCGCGCTCGGTGCTCCCGACCCCCTGGAACTGCCCTGGATCTCGGCCTCGCTGGACCAGTTGAGCGAGGCATTGGCCGGCCTGCGCGCCACCCGGCGGCCACCCCGCCCGCAGGTACGCGCCCCGCTCGCCGCGGCCCCCGCGACGGGGTGAGATCGCATCGCGGCCCCCGCGTCGGCGACGCGCGTTCCAAGGGTGGATTTAGCGCCTCTGGCCTGGTCTTTCTTACCGCGGAGCGCCCTGGGGGCGGTGCTTCTCACGATGCTCGCCAAGATGTCTCGTGTCGTTTGGCATCAGGCAGGGGAAAGAGCCCTCATTATGTGCTCATGCCCGCTTCTGTCACCCTGTCCGGGCGCCTCTTGCGCCTGGAACCGCTCAGCCTCGCGGTCGTCGACGACCTCGTCGCCGCGGCGAGTGAAGACCGTTCTACCTACGGCTTCACTCGCGTCCCCAATGGCCGGGACGAGATGGTCTCCTACGTGGAGGCCGCTCTGGCTGAGCAGGCGGAGGGCCGCACGATGCCCTTCGCCATCCGGTGGCTTCACACCGACCGCGTGGTCGGTGCCACCCGTCTCATGAACCTGGAGTACTGGCAGGGCCCCATGCCCTGGCCTCCGGGCACTCGTGGGGCGGTGGGCGATGTCCCGTCCGTGGCGGACATCGGTTACACCTGGCTCTCCGCCTCCGCGCAGGGGACCGGTGCCAACCGCGAGAGCAAGTACCTGATGCTCTCCCTCGCCTTCGAGACCTGGCAGGTCCACCGCATAACCCTCAAGGCCGACATACGGAACGTACGATCCCGGGCCGCCATCGAAGCCCTCGGCGCGCACCTCGACGGTGTGCGGCGGGCGGAGAGCCGAGGCGCCGACGACACGGTCCGAGATACCGCGTACTACTCGATCCTGAGCGACGAATGGCCGATCGTCCGAGAACGGCTGCGCGCGCGGATGGGCCTGTTCGAGGCCGCGTGAGGCGCCCCTGGACAAGGGGTAGCGCAAGGAGGATCAAATAAACCGACAAAAGCCATATAACGGTCAAAGCTCACTTTAACTATTTAATGGAACAAAAGGCCCGCCCGGGGTTCCGGGCGGGCCAGGTATCCGTCTGATGTCGTACGCGGGTCATGGGAGGCGTTCGTACGCCGCGCCACCGAGCGGGTCACGAGGTGGGATCACTCCTCGCCGTCGACCTCGTAGATGTAGCGCCACTTGCCGCACAGTGTCCGCTTGGCGTCGTGCTTGTCCCAGTAGCAGACCCTGACCTGCAGGTTTTCGACCTCTTCCCGAACGAAGTGGAAGGGGGTGTAACCCTGGGAGCCGCACTTGCGCGCCCAGTAGTAGCTCTCCTCGCCCTCGTGGTCCTCGACCTTGAACTGGACGTAGCCGCAGAGCCAGCTCGGCGAGTACTTGTCGTAGACCCTGCCCTGGACGTGGACGCTGTCGTCGTCCTCGGTCCAGACGCGACCCTTGGCGCTGGCGCGGGAGTCGTCGTAGTACTTGGAGTAGTAGGAGCCCCAGAACTCGTCGTAGTCGCTGGAGGCGGCCGGGCCGGCGGTGGAGGTGGCGGCCGAGGCCGGAGAGGCGAGGGCCGGAACACCGATCGCGATGACGGCGGTGGCGGCGGCGAGACCGAGGAGTTTGCTGATCGAGCGGCGCATGATGGTTCTCTCCTTGAGGGGGCGGCTCCCGACTTCCTCTAGGAGCCATGGCTCATTGATAGGCTCGCCCGCCTTCATCACGCTTACAGCGCCTTTATCCGCACCTGCAATCCACCGACATGTCGGGCATGGCCGCCCCCGTATGGGGCCATGCCCGACAGCCACAGCATTGTGGACATGACTCAACAGCCGATTAACGTGCGATCAACGGCTCGGCGAACGGACAACCCTCTACTTACTGAGTCAGCAGGGGAGGATCTATCATTTGGCCATAAAACTTCCCATCGGGCGGAGATTCGAGAAATGGCTGTTCAGGGCAGCGGAGACGGACTGCGGTTCGCCGTACTCGGTCCTGTCCAGGCCTGGCGTGACGGATCCGAACTCGACCTGGGCACCCCACTGCAACGTTCCATCCTGGCGATGCTCCTGCTGAGGGAGAACCGGGCGGTGACGCCGACCGAGATGATCGACGCGATCTGGGGGGACGACGCCCCGCCCCGCGCGCTCGGCGCCCTGCGCACCTACGTCTCCCGGCTGCGCGCGGTGCTGGAGCCGGACAGGTCCCCGCGCACCCGCCCCGAGCTGCTCACCTCCGTCGGCAGGGGGTACGCGCTGCGGCTGAACGGAATCGCCCTTGACCTGGTCCTCTTCGAGCGCGGCGTCGCCGAGGCCGAGGTCGCGCGCCGCGCGGGCGACCTGGCGAAAGCCGCGGAGAGCCTGCGTGCGAGCCTGGCGCTGTGCACCGGCGAGCCGCTGGCCGGAGCCGTCGGCCCCTATGCCGAACACCAGCGCGACCGGCTCACCGAGCGCCGGATGAGCGTGCTGGAAGTCCTGATGGACCTGGACCTGGAGCTGGGCAGGCACGCCGACGTGCTGTCCGAGCTGATCGCGCTGACCGCCGACCATCCGCTGCGCGAGCGACTCCGCGCCCAGCTGATGCTGGCCTACTACCGCTGCGGGCGCAGGGCGGAGGCACTGGCCGCCTTCGCCGAGACCCGCGCCACGCTGATCGAGGAACTGGGCATCGAGCCCGGCACCGACCTGACGAGCATGCACCAGCGCATTCTCACCGACGCCCCGGCCCTCGCGCTCGCCCCTGCCGACCGACCCACACGGCTCGCGCCCGCCGAGGCCGCACCGGCCGCTCCGGATCGGAGCCCGAAGCCGGAGCCGACGAGAACGTCGGGAACGCGGGGAACGCCGGTGGTCCCGGAACTGCCGCGCCCCGCGCAGCTTCCCGCCGCCGTGAACGACTTCACCGGGCGCCGTCAGATCATCGCGCGGCTGCGCACGCTGCTGTCGGCCCAGGAGGGCTCCGAGGGCGTGCCCGTGGCGGCCATCTCCGGCATCGGCGGCGTGGGCAAGACGGCGCTGGCGGTGCATGTCGCCCATGCCATGCACGACCTGTTCCCCGACGGCCAGCTCTACGCCGACCTGCGCGGCTACGGCGTGGAGCCGACCGCGCCCGAGTCCGTGCTGGCCGCGTTCCTGCGCGGGCTCGGCCTGCCCGCCGACGCCATCCCCGACGGCCTGGCCGAGCGTTCCGCGCTGTTCCGCTCGCTCCTGGCCGACCGGCGGATGCTCGTGCTGCTGGACAACGCCCGCGACGCCGCGCAGGTGGGCCAGCTGCTCCCCGGTTCGGCCGGGTGCGCGGCGATCGTGACCAGTCGCGGCAAACTCGCCGACCTGGCCTCGGCCCGGCTGATCGACCTGGACGTCATGGAGCCGGAGGAGGCCCTCGCGCTGTTCGGCACCGTCGCCGGCACCGAGAGGGTGGAAGCGGAACGCGCCGCCGCCATGGACGTGGTCGCCGCCTGCGGTTTCCTGCCGCTCGCGGTGCGAATCGTGGCGGCGCGCCTGGCCGCCCGGCCGTCCTGGACCGTCGCCTCCCTGGTTCCCCGGCTGGCCGACGAGCGCCGCCGCCTGGACGAGATGCGCGTGGGAGACCTCGCGGTGGAGGCGACCTTCGCCCTCGGGTACGGCCAGCTCAGTCCGGCTCAGGCCCGCGCGTTCCGGCTGCTCTCCCTGCCCGGGGGCCCGGACATCTCGATCGGGGCCGCCTCCGGGCTGCTCGCGCTGGAGGCGATGGACACCGAGGACGTCCTGGAGTCCCTGGTGGACGCCAGCCTGCTTGAGGCTCCGGCCCCTGGCCGTTACCGCTTCCACGACCTGCTCAAGCTCTTCGCCCGCCGGGTCGCGGAACGGGCCGAGAGCACGGCGGAGGGGGACGGCGGTCAGGACGGCGGGGAGCGACGCGGGTCCGGGGTGAGCGTGGCCATCGGCGGGGAGGGCGCGGTGGCGCTGGCCCGGCTGCTCGACTTCTACCTGGCGTCCGCGCGCTCGGCGCACCGCCTCGCCTACGAGGGCAGCACGATCGCCGACCAGCTGGGTGTCACCGGTACCGGCCACGCCTTCGCCTCCGCCGACGAGGCTGTGGCCTGGCTGTCGGTGGAGGCGGAGTCGCTGTTCGCGTCGATCGCCCAGGTGACCCGCGCGAACCAGGCCGAGGCACTGCTGCCGGGGGCCGACCTGCTGCTCGCCATGGAGCCGCTGCTGGAGTCGGGAAGTCACGGCCGCGAATTCGAGAGCCGGACGCGGGAGATGCTGGCCGTGGCGCGACGGCTCGGTGCCGTCTCCAGCGAGCTGCGCTGCCGCTACGTGCTGGGCCGGGTGCTGTTCGGCACCAACCGGCTGGCCGAGGCCGAGGAGGAGTTCCGTGCCTCCCTGGAGCTGTCGGCCAGGGGCGATCGCATCGTTGTCGGCGAGGTACTGAACGCGTTGGCCGTCGTGGCCGGGCGCCGACGCCGCCACGTGGAGGCCCTGGCCTGGTTCAGCTCGGCGCGCGAGGCGTTCAGGGAGGTCGGAGCGCGGGGCGGGGAGGCGCTGACACTCAGCTACTCCGCCCGCGACCACCTGTTCCTGGAGCAGCCGCAGGAGGCGATCGCCGCCGCCGAGCAGGGGCTGGCCCTGTTCATCGAGATGGGCTCCAGCGCCGGCACCGCCAGGGCCCGCTACCACCTGGGGATGGTCCTGTCGCGGGTCGGCCGGTTGAACGAGGCGGTCCACCACCATGCCGAGTGCCTCGCCTTCTTCCGGGCCAGCAGGCAGCGGGTCTGGGAGCAGCGGGTCTGTTCCCGGCTGGCCGAGACCTTCATCCACGCGGGCCGCTTCACGGACGCGACCCGTCACGCGGAGCAGGCGCTTACCGTGAGCCGGGAGATCAGCCACCCGTACGGTGAGGCGCAGGCTCTGTGGGTGCTAGGCAAGGCGCTCAACGGCCTCGGCAGCACCGGCCGCGGGCGCGACTGCCTCGAACGCGCCCACGACCTGTTCAGCAGGCTCGGCGCGCCCGAGGCCGAGGATCTGCGCCTTCTGCTGGAGCGCGACCAGGTCGACAGCTGATCCAAGATCATCGTAAAGATCATCGTCAAGCCGCGTCATCCAAACGTGGTTGATCACTGGCATGCCCCTCGAAGTCGGTCCGCGGTCCGGAATGAGCGTGGAAGCCCGGCCGGCCGCCTGGCCCCGGGCGACGTGTAGGGGGCCCGGTCATCCGGTACGTCGCCCGCGGGCCGGCCGCCTCACTGTGGCAGCCGGCCGGACTTTGCACGGACCCTTCACCCCCCGAGTCCGTGCCCCACGCCCAGAGCCTCCCTCACCGGGGTTGACATCCGATTGACAGGCAATAGCGGCGATATCCACAGCCTGTGGAGAATCACCCTGTGGATATGTGGAAAAACCCCTCGGCAATCAGCGGACGGAGCACGGCGGGGGCCTTGGCCCGCAGGTCATCGGGGTCCTCGCCGGTGAGTTCCGCGATCGCGTCGAGCAGCGGGGCCAGTGGATAGTCACCGTCGCAGACCCCCGCGAGGGCGGCTTCCACGGTCCCGACCCGCGTGCTGCGGCGCAGCCTCCCGGTCTGCCTCAGCACGATCCGCGCCGGGTCCTCGGCGCCGGGCGGTCCGCTCCGCTCCTCCAGCACTCCCTCGGCGACCGCCAGTCTGGCGCCCAGCAACTGGGCGTCGGTCAGCCGGTGCGCCGTGGTGATCGCGCCGAGCACCTCGTCCACGTATCCGCCGACCGGCAACTCCACCGGCAGGCCGTACTCCTCCACCCGCACGACCGGGTCAAGGCTCCCGGAGTCGTGCAGCGTGATCCAGCCGAAGCCGATCCCGGTGACGTTCTCGGAATCGAACCAGCCGAGCCAGTCGTCGTAGAGCTCGCGGTAGCGCGGGGTGCCCTGCTCGGCGGCGTCCCTCAGCCACAGCTCGACGTACTCGGCGGGATCCTGCACGTCGCGCTGGACCACCCAGCCGTCACAGCCGGTCCCGGCGAGCCAGCCGCCCACCCGGTCACGCCAGTCCTCGCCGTCGACGTGCAGCCAGTTGGCCAGCAGGTGGCAGGTGCCGCCGGGTGCGAGGTGGCCCGGCGCCCGCCGTACGAGGTCGCGGCAGAAGTCGTCGGCGGGCAAGCCCGACTCCCGGTAGGTGAACCGGCCGGCCGGGGAGATCACGAACGGCGGGTTGGAGACGACCAGGTCGAAGCGTTCGCCCTCGACGGGATCGAACATGGAACCCTGCCGCGCCTCGACCCCGGTGATCCCGGACAGCGCCCAGCTCAACCGGGCCAGCTCCAGCGCGCGCGGGTTGACGTCGGTGGCCGTTATCTCCTCGGCGCGGCTGTTCAGATGGAGCACCTGGACCCCGCATCCGGTCCCGAGATCCAGCGCACGCCCGACCGGGCGATGTGAGGCCAGCTGGGCGAGGTTCGCCGAGGCTCCCCCCGCGCCGACGACGTGGTCCGGGCGCAGGGCGGGGTCGCCCGGCCTGACCTTGCGGTCGGAGACCAGGTAACCACCGGTCTCCCAGGGCTGCAGGTGAACCGTGGAGGTGACCCGCCCGCCCTCGACGGTCACCAGTCCCGCGGCGGCCAGTTCCTCCAGCGGGAGGCCCGCCGGCGCCCCTCGTGCCTCCACGGGGGCGCCTAGCCACCACAGCCGGATCAGGGTGCCGAGCGGGTCACCCTGGCCGGTGACGCGCAGGGCGGGTACCGTCTCCTCGCGGGAGAGCGCGGTGGCGGCGACGTCACCGAGTCGCTCGCGGACGCCGTCGATGGTGTAGCCGGTGTCAAGCAGGAGCTCTCTGAGCCGGTCCAGCAGATCGTTCACCGGGCAATCCTCGCACCGGGCACGTCCGGTCGCCCCGAGTGATGCGACTGTTACACACCGGGGTAAGCATTCTGCAAGCGGACTTCAACCGGGAGGCGGTACTTCTTGGTAACTGCACCATCCGTTCCAAAGGATCCGTGATGCTGATCCCCTGCTTCGCCTGTGAGTCCCGTTTTCGCCCTGATGAGTATTTTCGTGCCTGCCACGACTACTGCCGAGGCAAGGATCTGGTCGCCTGGACCTGTCCGCGATGTGGCAATCAGGATGAGTTACGAGTCTTCCCCGGAGAGCTGGGGTTCGGCTACGCCAGGCGCGGCAGGTTCGACGTCTCCGACCGGGTGCGCGTGCCCGGCCTGCGGCGCCGGCGTCAGGACCTGCGACTGGACATCTCGCTCGACGAGGACGTCTGGCGGGTGTCGACGCGGATGCGCCAGTTGGCGGGCACGCGCTGAGCCCGCTCCGGCCGGGCGGGAACGGTGACGGCGGTCAGGAGCCCTGCTGCCGCAGGCTCTGCCAGGCCGCCTCACAGAGGCCACCGATCTCCTCGGAGGTGGGCTGGTGCGCCCCGGCGAACCACAGGCGGCACATCTCGTTGGCCGGTCCGAGCCAGAGCACGTAGCACATCGTCGGATGGACGGGCTGGAGCAGCCCGTTCTTCATGTGTGGGCGCCACCAGTCGGAGACCGTTCTGAAGAACGCCCTGCGCGACTCCGACACCTCGGTGCCGCCCGGCTCCTCACGCCTGGGCGGCCGCTCACTGATCAGCAGGTGGGCGCGCTCGCGATGCTCGCCACACCAGGACATGTGCAGCGCGACGATGGCCTCGATGCCCTCCCTCGCCCCCTCGTGGCGATGGAGCTCGGCGAGGAACGCGTCCTGGTACATGCGCAGGGTCTCGGCGTACAGGACGCCGAAGACATGTTCCTTGCTGGCGAAGTGGTGATAGAAGCTGCCGACGCTGACGCCGCTCTCCTCACGGAGGCTGGCCAGCGTGGTGGCCGAGACACCATCTTGGCTGAATCGTCGTAGGGCGCCCTCGACGATCCTGGTGCGGCCGTCGCGTCCGTTCTTGGCAGTCTTCACGACTCCAATGGTGCGGCACCAGAACCTTATTCCGCAAACTGTGCGGGAAACAGCTTGGACCACGCCGATCATACCGCCTTGATCGCGACACCGCGCCACCGCCCCGGAAGCCCCGCCCACATGCCCGCGTCCCGGCGCGGGGGCCCCTCAGCGCAGGATTCTCGCGGTCACCTCCACCGTGCCGCAGGAGGCGCGCATGGTCGCCTCAGGCCACATCTTGCGGATCATCGCCAGCACCGTGCGGTTGTCTCCGAGCACGTCCATCCCCACCGTCCCGGCTCCCCGGGCCGCCGCGCGGCGCATCAGCGTACGGACGAGCCGGGAGCCGAGCCCCACTCCCTGCCACTCGTCGCCCACCACCACGGCGATCTCGACGTCGGTCACCTCTCCCTCTCTCCAGTAGCTCATCGCGTGCCCGACGACGAGGTCCCCGTGTACCGCGAGCAGCGCGTCGCACCGTTCGTCCACCGCCAGGAGCGCCCTGACGAAGCCCGCGCCGGGACGGCTCACCCCGGTGAAGAACCGCCGTGCCTGCGTCCGGGGCGACAGCCCCCCGAGGAAGCGACGGACCCGTTCCTCGTCATCCGGCCGCGCGGGCCGGATCTCGACGGCCTCCGGCATGGCGTCCACGGGCACGGGCGGTGCCGAGGCCTGGCACGGCGACGCCAGCTGAGTTCGCATCATGGACTCAGATTCTCGCGAGAGAGCTGAGTATGTCAAGTAGACTTAGATGAGCGTTGGAGGTGGCGCCATGGCGACTTACGATTCGCACATGAGTGAGGCGGCTCCCGGCAACCTGCCCCTGCGGCCGGAGAACTGTTCCATCGAGCGTGCCCTCGGCATCGTCGGCGAGAAGTGGACGTTCCTGGTGCTGCGCGAGGCGTTCAGCGGGGTACGGCGCTTCGCCGACATGCAGGCCGCCACGGGAGCACCCAGGCAGGTGCTCAGCGCCAGGCTGGCCCGCCTCGTGGAGGAGGGGCTGCTGCGCAAGGTGCCCTACCGCGAACCCGGGCAACGGCAGCGCGACGAATACCGGCTGACCCAGATGGGTCTCGACCTCTACCCGACCCTGGTGGCCCTGATGCGGTGGGGCGACAGGTATCTCAGCGACCACGAGGGGCCGCCGACACTCCTCACCCACCGTGGCTGCGGCGCTCCGATCGAGCAGCACTTCCGCTGCGCGGAGGGGCACGAGGTGTCCGGCCCGAGAGAGGTCACCCCGCTTCCCGGCCCCGGCATGCGCCTCAGCCCTCCAGCTCCCGCGTCTCCAGCCCCCGCAGGCAGTGCCTGAGGCTGAGCACCGAGATCAGTGCCGCACCGCCGAGCAGCACCGCGACCGCCGAGGTGCGCACCAGAAGGTAGGTCTCCAGAGTCTGGCTGAGCAGCAGCCACAGGCTCAGCGCCGCGTTCAGCAGTTGCGCGCACCCCCACAGCACCGACTGCGACACGAAGAAACGGCGCATCCGCGGGTGCTCCGTCACCTGGTCGGGCAGCGGCACGAGATCGGCCACCACCCGCCGGATCAGCGGCCGCCGCAACGGCGCGGTGAGCAGGAAACCCATGCTCACGCAGAACACCCCGAGGCAGGGCTGGAGGAAGAACACGATGGGGTTGCCCGTCGCCACGGTCAGCACCACCCTGACGGTGATCGTGCCCGCCGCCAGCATGAGCGTGCCGGGCGCCTCGCTCCGCCTGACCAGTCGCCAGGCGACCCCGCCGTAGACCCAGAGCGCCGCCACCGCGAGCGCGACGTGCGAGTTGGTGAAGATCAGCGCGACATAGAAGACGAGAACGGGAAGCATCATGCTCTCGAACACCCTGGGGGCGGCATGCCGCAGCAGAGCGCCGAGACGGGGGAGTGCGATCGGAGCCGTGGGAGCGGGCATGAGCACAGTCATCAGGGGCAGGCTCCGAGGGTGATGGAACGTCCCGGGGGATATTTCGGCCGACCATATGCGATGTTCGAAGTGTCCATGAATTTTTCCATGACATCCGACGATCGCGCGGTTCCGGGCACCTTACTACGCCCGCAGGCACCCCCCGCCACTCCCAAACGCGCACTCGAAGGACGGGGCGGCACTCCCGGTGCCTACTCTTGAGAGCGTGTACCGGTTTCTGCTGACTCCCCGATGGCTGGCTCTGCACACGGTGGTGTTGCTGGTCATCCCCGCTTTCGTGCTGCTGGGCCAGTGGCAGTTCGGGCGTTTCACGGAAAGATCCACCAGCAGTGACCAGATCACCCACAACCTCGCCGCCGCCCCCGTCTCCGCGGAAGAGCTGACCTCGCCCGGCGGCACCGTCTCCGTGCAGGACAAATACCGTCCCGTCACGGTCGGCGGCAGGTACGACGCGGACGCCCAGCTCCTGGTCAGGCGCCGCACCCAGAACAAGGTGGTCGGCTTCTACGTGCTGACTCCGCTGATCTCCCCGAACGGCACCGGTGTGCTGGTGAACCGGGGCTGGGTCAAGGCGGGTGCCACGGCCGACGCCCTCCCCGAGGTCCCCGCCCCGCCCTCGGGTGAGGTAACTGTCACCGGCAGGCTACGGCCCACCGAGACCGAGGAGACCTCGGGCATCCGAGACCGAGCGGGCCTGCCCACGGGCCAGGTCCTGCTGATCAACACCGAGGCGATCGGCAGCCGCCTGCCGTACCGGCTTCTCGGCGGGTACGTCGAGTTGACCGGGCAGTCGCCCGCGGCCACCACCGCGCCGGAACCCGTCCCGGCGCCGGACGTCGGCGGGGGAGGCGGGCTCAACCTGGCGTACGGCGTGCAGTGGTGGCTGTTCATCGGGATCGCGATCGGCGGCTGGGCGCTGCTGATCCGCAGGGAGGCCGCCGACCTCAGGGCCGCGGCCACCGCCGCGCCGGCCACGACCGGTGGTCCAGAACCCGGCGACCCCGCCGAACTCCCGGACGCCCCCGAGCGGACCGCACCGGCTGAGCGGGCCGGCACCTGACGAAGACCGCCTGAACACCGGCACCCGGCTGCGGGACCGATGGAAAGCCGCGGAGCCTAGCCGCCGACGAGGTTCAGCAGAGTGCCTGCGCCCAACGCCAGACCCGTGGAGAGCAGGCCCACCCCGATCGCCAGCAGGAACCCCCGTCCCCCGCCGAGCCGCTCGCGCGGCGCGGGGCGCCGCCCGGCCTCGAACCAGAGCGGGCGGGGTTCGAGGAGCAGGAACAGCAGCGCGCCGGCCTGCCCGACGGTGAAGAGCCAGAGCCAGGCCCACCGGTTGCCCAGCCTGGGCGTCGAACCGAGCATGATCAGGGAGGCGAGCACCCAGGCTCCGAGCACCCACACGCCGCCGACGGACGCAGGCACCTTTCTGACCCAGAGGGGCACGAGCTCCCATCTGTCGGAGTCCTCCGGCTCGGTCGCCCTGATCCGGCTCCGGCTCAGGTCGCCCCCGAGATCCGCCCTCGTGTAGGCGGGCCGTTCCGCCAGGAGCGCCTCCGGGCCGATCTCGCGCCAGATCAGCGGGCCCTGGGCCCAGCGGACCCGGTGGATCGCGCCGGACTGCTCGTCGTACTCGAGGAAGGAGACGCGGTCGGCCGCCGCCGCGGCGCGAAGCTCGGCCCGCGTCCCCGGCCGGGGAGTGAGGCTCAGCACGGTGACCAGGACGCCGAAGAGCAGGACGAGCAGGAGCACCGTCCGGATGGTCAGTCCGAGGAGCCGCCAGCCGCGCCGGACTTCGACCGCTTCGGGAGCCATACCTTATTTACTACCTCATGGTCATGCGTTGACCATCGCCATACCGAAAAGGAGCGCCACCGCGATCGCGAACCCTCGCGTGCCGTCGATTCTGGCCGGTGCGGGCAGCACCTCGTACGGTCCGCGCCACAGGGGATGGGGCTCCAGCAGGGCGTAGAGCAGCGAGCCGCCGGTGAGGAACATCCAGAACCAGGCCCAGCGGCTGGCGTAGCGGGGGTTCGGCCGGGTCAGCATGAGCAGCCAGGCCAGCACCTCCGCCGCCACCGCCACCGGGCCGAAGGGTTCCCACCAGCGCCCGTAAGCGGGCGAGCCCATCAGACCGCCGAAGCCCTCGGTGCGCACGATCTCCACGCCGGGGTCGGCTACGGCGCGTACCTGGGCCAGGAAGGCCCCCTGGCGGCGCTCAAGGGCCTCGGGGACCAGCCGGGTGGTCTCGGGGTCCCAGACGTCGTCGGGCTGGTCGAAGCGGGCCTGGCTCCAGGAGAGCGGCCCGTGCGACCACGTCAGCGTGCCGTAGGCGGGCCAGTTGCGGTCGTAGACGACCTTGGTCACCCCGCCGGCCCGCAGGTCCGAGATGAGCTCCGAGGCGGGCCGCAGGGGTGGCGCCTGGTTGAGGTGGACGACCACCGTGGAGATCGCGAGCACGAACAGCAGTGCCAGGCGCACGACGTACGGCATGTCGCCCCGTGCCGGAACCACCACTCGCATCTCTGCCCCCGTCACGCGAGATCCACCGCCAGACAGGCTAGCCGGTGGCCCTGTAGGACGCCGGTAAGAGACGTCTTGGGAGACAGAGATACCAACCGGAGACCTTGCGGCTTGAACAGTGTTATTCCAGCGTCATACGGTTGACCGTGTGACTACGCCGCTGCTCCCCGACCCCGAGCCCAGGCGGCGGGACTATGTGATCATTTCGGCCGATGACCACCTGATCGAGCCGCCCGACATGTTCGACGACCGGCTGCCGGAGAAGTACGCCGAGCTGGCTCCCAAGGTGGTCGAGACCGACTCGGGTCACCAGGTCTGGCGCTACGGCGGTGCCACCTACCCCTGCGCCGGGCTCGACGTGGGCGCCGGTCTGCCCCGCGAGCAGTGGACGCTCGACCCGGTGCGGTTCGAGCACATGCGTCCCGGCTGCCACGACATCGAGGCCCGGATCGAGGACATGGACCGCGCCGGCGTCTGGGCCGCGCTCTGCTTCCCCGGCATGCTGGCCGGGCAGTCGGGCATGGTCTTCGCCAAGACCCGCGACCAGGAACTCGGCCTGGCGATCCTGCGCGCGTGGAACGACTGGCACGTGGACGTCTGGGCGGGCACCTATCCGGAGCGGATCATCGCCCTGCAGCTGCCCTGGCTGACCGACCCCGAGATCGCCGCCAAGGAGATCCGCGACAACGCGGCGCGCGGTTTCAAGGCGGTGCTCTTCCCCGAGTTCCCCACCCGGCTACGTCTGCCGTCCATCCACAGCGACCACTGGGACCCGTTCTTCCAGGCCTGCGAGGAGACGGGCACGGTCGTCTGCCTGAACGCCGGCGCCGGCTCCTGGGCACCCGTCCCCTCGCCGGACACCCCGATCGAGGCGATCACCACACTGATGCCGACGAGCGCCATGTTCGCCTGTGCCGACTGGCTCTGGTCGGGCATCCCGCTGCGCTTCCCCGCGCTGCGGATCCTCATCGTGGAGGGGGGAGTGGGCTGGCTGCCGATGCTCGCCGAGCGGGCCGACTACGCGCTCGACCACCCGGTGGCCGGCGAGGCCTCCTGGGAGGGTGGCCTGAAGCCCAGCGAGGTCCTGCGTAGAAACTTCTTCTTCGGCACGCTCAACGACCACGCCCTGTCCGGGGTGCGGCTCGCCGTCGGGCTGGAGCACGTGCTGCTGGAGAGCGGCTACCCCCACTCCGACTCCACCTGGCCCGACACCCAGCAGGCCATCGCGACGAACCTGGGCAGCCTGCCGCCCGCCGACATCGCCCGGGTGGCCTACGGCAACGCCGCCCGCCTGTTCGGCCACCCACTGCCCTCTCGCGCCTGGCTCAGGATGGAACAGCTCTGACCCGGTCACGCTCCCAGTCGACGTAGCGCCCGCCCTCGCCGAGCAGGGAACTCATCAGCCACAGGAAGACGCCGAAGTCGTCGGCCACTCCGACGAGAACCAGGAAGTCGGGGATGACGTCGAACGGCGAGATGATGTAGAGCACGCCAAGGCCCATCATGGCCAGCTTGCCCTTGCTCATACCGGGGTACTGCCCGCGCATGACCGCGCCGATCATCCTGGGGAGGGCGCGCAGGCGAGCGCCGAGACCGGGCGAGCCCGGCTTCGACACACTCCGGTACGTCTTCCACGCCTGTGCCGCGCGCGCCGCCTTCGCCATGGGGATTCCTCTCGGAAGCACGTTCGCCTGGTGGCGTATTACCCCACCACTTCACGATATAACGCGTGATTTTCCGATACGGTTCCCGAACGCCCGCCGCGACCGGGACGATCACACCCCCGCCGCCGCTCCCGTCCATCCGTTCCCCGATATCACCAAATATCCCGAAAAAATCGCGTCAGCGCATCGCCGGGTGCTGGAAGGGCCGCTCCTCCTCGATCTGGGCGGCCACCCGGATGAGCAGATCCTCCCGTCCTGCCGCGGCGACCAGTTGCACGCCTACCGGCAGGCCGTCCGCGGTGCGGTGCAGCGGCAGGGAGATCGCGGGCTGCCCGGTGGCGTTGATCGGCGAGGTGAACGCCACCGCCTGGTTGGTCAGGCCCCGCGAGAGGCTGACGTCGTCCGCAGGCAGCCGGCCGAGGTGGAAGGGCGCCACCCCCAGGGACGGCATGAGCAGCAGGTCGTGGGATTCCCACCAGGCGGCCATCCGCCGCCGGAACCCGTCGATCCAGTCGCGCGAGGCCAGGTAGCCGACCGCACCGAGCTCGCGACCCGCCGCGCCCAGGATCCGGTTGCGCGTCTCCAACTCGTCCAGCTCCACGGGTCTGCCGCGCCAGCGCCCGATCTCCTCCAGGTCGGCGGCCACGTGGGCGGCGACGACGGTGCCGAAGTGCGTGGCGAAGCCGTCCTCGGCGAGCGCGGACGGTCCCCCCGGCTCGACGTCGTGCCCCAGCGCCGCCAGCAGCCCGGCGGCCCCGGTGACCGCGGCCACCAGGTCTGCCTCCGGCGGGACGGTCCCGTCCGGATGTTCGGTGAGGAAACCGATCCGCAGCCGCCCGGGGTCGGCTCCGACCTCCTCGGCGAGCGGGCGCCGCCAGGCGGACGCGCCGTACGGATCGCCCGGCATCGTCCCCGCGACCACGTCGAGGGTCGCCGCGCTGTCCCTGACCGTACGGCAGAGCAGGCCCGCGGCCGAGAAGCCCGCCCAGGGCTCGCCCGCCGACGGCCCCGAGCTGACCCTGCCCCTGCTGGGCTTCAGCCCGACCAGCCCGCACATGCTCGCTGGGATCCGTATCGATCCGCCGCCGTCGCTGGCCGTGGCCACCGCGACCATGCCCGCCGCCACCGCCGCCGCGGATCCCCCGCTCGACCCGCCGCTGCTGTAGCGGAGGTCGTACGGGTTGCGGGTCGGGCCGAACGCCACCGGCTCGGTGGTGATCGCGGTGCCGAACTCCGGGGTGTTGGTCCGGCCCAGGATCGTGAACCCCGCCCGGCGCAGCTTGGCCACCGCGTAGCCGTCACGCTCCACCGAGATCCCGTCGAGGGTGCGCGATCCCGCGCGGTACGGCTCACCGGCCATGCCCCAGCCCAGATCCTTCAACAGTGTCGGCACCCCCGCGAAGGGAGCGTCGAGCTCGACCTTGTCCGCCTCCTCCAGTGCCCGCTCGAACCTGCGGTGGACCACCGCGTTGATCGCGCCGTCACACGCCTCGATCCGCGCGATCGCCGCCTCGGCGAGCTCTCTCGGAGAGACCTCTCCCTTCCATACGGCCTGCGCCTGTCCGATCGCGTCCAACTTCAACAGGTCGTGCAAGAGTCACTCCTCGGCGGGGGCCAGATCTCGTACGGCCTGCGTGATCGGAACCTCGCCGCCGGGGATGGGGGCGAGAACCGGGGTGCTCAGACCGTTGCGCACATACTCCCTGATCCTGGCCCTGCACGTGGCGGCGTCGCCGTGCACGATGAGCTCGTCCACCACCTCGTCGGGGATGGCCTTGAGCGCCGCCTGCCGGTCACCGGCCGCCCATGCCTCGTGCATCGGCCGCAGCACCTCCCCGCGCCCCAGCCAGTCGTGGAAGGCCGCGTAGACCGGAACCGTCAGATAGCTCGCGAGCATCCAGCGCCCGAGCTCGCGCACCTTCTCCGCGTCCTCGCTGACGCACACGAACAGCCGGGCGATCAGCTCGGTCTCCTGCCCGACCTCGGCCCTGACCTTCAGCACGTCCTGCGGCGAGAGCCAGTTGGTGATCGCGCCGTCGGCCTCGCCGGCGGCCAGGTGCAGCATGCGGGGGCGGAGCGCGGCGAGCACGATCTTCGGCGGGATCTTGGGGGCGCGCTCCAGCTTGAAACCCTTGACCTCGAACGTCTCGTACCGCTCGGTGACCTTCTCTCCCGCGAGGGCCTTGCGCAGGAAGCGCAGGGTGTCTCTGGTCCTGGCGAACGGTTTGACGAACGCTCCGGCGTTCCAGCGCTCCACGATGGCCGGGGAGGAGGCCCCGATGCCCAGGACGAAGCGATCGGGGGCGAGGTCGGCGAGCGTCGCGGCGGACATGGCGAGCAGGCCGGGCCCCCGGGTGGAGACCGGGACGATCGCGCTGCCGAGCCGTACCCCCGGCGCCCATTCCGCGGCCATCGCCAGGGGCACGAAGCCGTCGACGCCGTTGACCTCGGCGGACCAGGCGTCGGTGTAGCCGAGCCCGGGGAGTTCGGCGATCAGATCCTTGGAGCCGGCCAGTGAGCGGTCGTAGAAGGGAACCGTCATACCCCAGCGTGGGCCCGTAACCATCGTGCCGCCTCCATGTCAGTGGTCGCCGCCCCGGGACCTTCCCCCTAGAACGACATTCTGATGTAGCTTGCCGCACCCGGCTGGGGGGTCGTCAATAGGTTGACTGTACCAACCAGACGGTATGCCCTGGATGCAATGATCTATATCGGCTCTCCGCTTACCCCATCATTACTTTCCGTATGATGTTAGAAACCTTGCGTGACGACGCATCGGTGGAGGAAAAAACGACGGGGCCTGCTCGGCGCGGCGGTCCTCGCGACCTGTATCGCGGCCCCCGCGCCGGCCGCGCCGCCCTCGCTCTCGGCGCTCTCGGCGCTCTCGACGGCGGGCGGTGCCGGCCCGCCCGCCCCGCAGGTCGTCCAGCACGTCAGAAGGCCGATCTCGGCCTCCGGTCGCTCAGCGCGCCCGGAACCCGAGACGGACCACTCGACGGCAGGCCCCCAGGCGAGTTGGGAGCCCGGATATCCGGCCATGCCGCCACCCGAGATGAAGGCCGAGCCCGACTACCCGACAGCACCTCCCCGGGTGGACTGGGAGCCCGAGGATCCGGTCGCGTTTCCCGCCGAGGTGAAACCCGAACCGGACCATCCGAAGGAACCGCCGGAGAAACCGGGCTACCCGGCCGACATTCCGGTCAAGCCGGAACCGAAGTCAGAGTCCACACCCAAGCCTGAACCCAAACCCGAACCGACACCCGAGCCCGAACCGGAGTCGCCTACGCCCGCCCCACCCTCGCCGCCCCGGCCCCGCCCGCCCGCCTACGTTCCCAAGGCCGCTGTCACGCCGACACCACCCCGGACCCGCCCCCCGCGGCCCGTAGCGGTGACGCGTCCCAGCGTTCCTCCCCTCCTGCGGCAGCGACTGGTGCTGGACCGCTACGCCGAGCGGCGCGAGGGCACCGACCGGAGGCTCGTCCTCCTGGTGATGTTCACCGGCGTGATCTCGGTCACCGCGGTCGCCGCCCTCAACCACCGGGGCCGCAGATAGCGCGGACGGCACACGACCGGACGACGAAGCCCGCCGGGAACCACCGGCGGGCTTTTCCGATCCCGGACGCGCCGAACTACGGCTGGGCGGGAAACTGACCGTCGATCTGGTCGTACTGCCGCTGCGCGGCCTTGAACGCGTCAGGCCCGACGGCACCCGGCCCGCTGAACGGGTGGCTGATCAGGATGATGAAACACACCCCGATGACGACCACGCCCACCCGGACCAGATCGGCGACGATCGACGAGAACGTGGGCCGCACCCTGAGCGTCCAGGGCAGCGCGATCACCAGCATCCCGGAGAGGATCATCGAGATCACGAAGATGCTCTCCAGACCGGTGCTCGCGTCGTCCCCCCTTACCGTTCGGGCGTGGGAGATCTCGGAGATCCGGTCGAGCGCGTCCTGCTGGAGGTTCTTGCTCGCGTCGCCGATCGGCTGGAGCCGGAGCACCGAGGCCCGCATGTCGGCGAGGGTCTGCCCGGGGAGCGGGGACATCTCGCTGCCGGCCATGAGCGGCCAGTCGAGGTCGATGCTCTGCGCGGTGTACTGGCGGATCTGGGTCCTGACCGGCGCCGCCTCGGGGATGGGCGCCACCGACCAGTACATCTCGGTGAGGCTCTCGGCCTCGGCCTGGACGTCGGTCTCCGTCGCCCAGAGCCCGTCCCGGCACAGGACCGCGGCGTAGGCCAGCACCAGCAGGTAGACGGCGAGGGCGAGATTGGCGGAGAAGTCGATGGACGACGAGCCGTGCCCGTCGTCATCCCGCCCCTTCCTCCTCAGCACGCGGAACGCGATCAGCAGGATCGCGACGGACAGCACCACCAGCACTGCTACCCAACCCATGGGACTCCCTTGAATCCGTCGTCAAACAACCACTCAGGGTAATCAGATCGACACGATGATTCCTGGAGTTCCGCCGGTATTCACTCGCGAAGTTCGTGAACTCCCGCGATGAAGTCACGGGCGACCCCGCGCAGGCCAGGCAGGTGCGAAAGCCCCACCAGCCGGTCCACCAGCGGCACGGTGAGCTCGATGAACCGATATGTCCGTCGGCATCCCTCCGAGTCGTCGTGCACCCAGAACAGCACGACGCCCATCGACATCAGCCAGAGCAGTTCGGGCAGCTCGGCCCGCAACTCGGCGTCCATGCGGTCGGAGGATCCCTCCACGACCCGCCGGTAGATCTCGATCGACGCGTCCCTGGAGGGCGAGGACTCGGCGCTGAACGGGTTGAGCGGGTTGCTCGGCTCGGCCGCGTGCTTGAAGAACTTCACCGCGAACTCGTGGTACGGCTCGGAGACCCGCACCCACTCCCGCAGCACGCCTTCCAGCCGTGCGGCGAATCGGTGCTCGGTGGCCAGCAGCTTCTCGCACGCGGCCTCGTGCTCGGCCTGGGCCCGGTCGTAATAGGCCTGGACCAGGATCTCCTTCGAGGCGAAGTAGTAGTAGGCGTTGCCCACCGACACCCCGGCCTCGGCGGCGATGGCCCGCATCGTGGTCGCCTCGTACCCTCGCTCGCGAAAAAGCCGCAGGGCCGTCTCCACGATGACCTCACGGGTCCTGTCTGATCCACGGCTTCTCGGGGGCGGCTCGGCCATAGAGCACCTGTCACCTATCGCTTGGAGCTGGGAGAACGGGCTCGTCTGGTCTCTCTCCACTGGACGAACCCTAGATCATCCGTCCCGCGTCACCAGGGAGAAGCCCCAGTCAACGACCCTAGGCGCGCCACATTGCCCCCGCCACTCATATCGACTATTGCCACCCGGCTCTCGCCTCCGCGTGCCTCTGGCGGTAGCGCCCCGATCATGCCGAGCACCGTGCGACCCCTGTCTCAGCAGGTCATCGAGCCGCACGATGATCCCCATTACCGGGCAAAATTCACTCTTCGGGAGGGATCATCCGGGTTCGGGGGTGGGATTGATCCATTTGGCGGAAGGGCTCCCGCGACAAGGGATACACAATGGGGACACGTCCCTGTAGACAGCGGGCTGCCCGGTTCACCGCCGGAGCACTGCTCGCTCTGCAGATATCTTTCATCGCATCGGCCCGGGACGACAGTGCGACCGCGGAGAGCGGACACGCGTCGGCCACCGTCACGATCGTGAGCCGGCCGATCACGGCCGGCCCGGCGGAGGCACGCCGGTCCACGATCATCGGGACGTACGACACCGGCGCCCTGGAAACCGCCGGGCTCTACCGCCGGACCGTCCGCCAGGAGCCCTCCCTCCAGGGGAGGGACATCGCCACCACGGGCACACCGCCGGAACAGACGGCCCCCCTGATCCTCGAGACCACGGAACGGACGCGGGCCGCCGCCCTGGCGGGCACACCACCGGAACAGGCGACTCCCCCGATCCTCGAAGCCGCGGCGCGAACGCGGGACACCGCCACCGCGGACGCGCCATCGGAACAGACGGCCCCCCTGATCCCCCAGAGCCCCCGGGAGACCCGGGCCTTCCAGCCACGGTCCCTCCCCGAAACCTTCGCGGAGCAGGCGCCCTCCGCCCCCGAGAGCCCGGCCGAGGCCCACCCCCCTCAGGCGCAGCGAGCCAAGCAGCGCCAGCCGGTGCGGCTGGCGCAGGCGGACGCCAAGCAGCGCCTCCGGGCGGCGGGCCTGACCTGGAGTTCCTCGGGTAAATGCGCGAACCGTCGCGGACGGCACTGCACCTCGCTGCAGGCGGTCCGGGCCGCCACCGTCTCCGACGTGATCGAGCTGAAGCGCCGCAGCGGTTGTCCCCTGGTCGTCACCGGCGGCACCGAGGTGGGCCATGCCCCGGGCCCCTACAGCCACTACATGGGCTACAAGCTGGACATCAAGCCCAACGAATGCATCAACCGCTACATCACGAAGAACTATCCGTCACAGGGCATACGAGGCGACGGAGCCCCCCTGTACGGCGAATCGGCGACCTCGGGCACCCTCTACGCCCGCGAGGCGGACCACTGGGACATCCTCTTCCGCTGACTCGCGAGATCCCACCTCCCAAGCGCCGGGTTCCACTGTCTCCGGTGTCCGCCGCTCACGCGAGCGCCGCGAGGGTCGTGCGGCGACATCCGATGCCGCCGCACGACCGGGGAGGTCACCCGAACTCGGCCGCGACCAGCTCGGCGATCTCCGCCGCGTTCAGGGCGGCGCCCTTGCGGAGATTGTCGCCACAGACGAACAGGTCGAGGGTGTTGGGGAAGTCGAGCGCCTGGCGGATTCGGCCCACGTAGGTGGGGTCGGTTCCGACGACGTCCGCCGGGGTCGGGAAGACGCCGTTGGCCGGGTCGTCCATGACGACCACGGTCGGAGCGGCCTCCAGGATCCGATGGGCGTCGGCGACGGTGATCTCACGCTCGAAGGTCGCGTGCACGGCCAGCGAGTGGGTGGTGATCACTGGGACGCGGACGCAGGTCGCCGAGACCTTCAGGTCGTGGATCCCAAGGATCTTCCGCGACTCGTTGCGGAGCTTGATCTCCTCGGAGGCCCAGCCGCCGTCCTTGAGCGAACCCGCCCACGGCACCACGTTGAACGCCACCGGTGCCGGGAAGGGCGACTCGGCGTCCCCGAGCCTGTTCTGCAGGACCTTGCGCACGTCACCGGCGGTCTGCCCGACCGTACGGTCGCCCGCCAGGGCCTCGACCTCGTCGTAGAGGCGGGCCGAGCCCGCCACACCCGCGCCGGAGACCGCCTGGTAGGAGGCGACCACCAGCTCACGCAGGCCGTACTCCTCGTGGAGGGCACCCATCGCGGCCATCATCGACAAGGTCGTGCAGTTGGGGGTGGAGATGATTCCCAGCGGCCGCTCGCGCGCGGCCTCGGGGTTGACCTCCGGCACGACCAGCGGAACCTCGGGGTTCATCCGGAAGGTGCCCGACTTGTCGATGACGACGGCACCGCGCTCGGCGGCGATCGGCACCCACGTCGCGGAGACCTCGTCCGGCACGTCGAAGATCGCGATGTCGACACCGTCGAAGACCTCGGGAGTCAGCTCCTGGACGACGAGGTCCTCACCGCGGACCCTCAGGACCTTGCCCGCCGAGCGGGCGGACGCGACGAGCTTGATGTCTCCGTAGACGTTCTCGCGGCCGGAGATGATGTCCCGCATCACGGTGCCGACGGCGCCGGTCGCGCCGATCAGGGCAAGGGTGGGCTTGCGGCTCATCGCCCGGTACCTCCATAGATCACGGCTTCAACCTGGTCGGCGTCGAGGTCGAAGGCGCGGTGCGCGGCGCTGACCGCCGTGTCCACCTCGTCCTGTCCGACGATCACCGAGATGCGGATCTCCGAGGTGGAGATCATCTCGATGTTCACCCCCGCGTCGGCGAGAGCGGCGAAGAACGTCGCGGTGACGCCGGGGTGCGAGCGCATGCCCGCTCCGATCAGCGAGACCTTGCCGATCTGGTCGTCGAAGAGCAGCGACTCGAAGCCGATGCGCTCCTGGATCTTCTTCAGCGCGGTGAGCGCCACGGAGGCGTCACTCGTGGGCAGCGTGAAGGAGATGTCAGTCCGGCCGGTCGTCGCCGCCGACACGTTCTGCACGATCATGTCGATGTTGACCTCGGCGTCGGCGAGTGTTTTGAAGATCGTCGCAGCCTCGCCGACCTTGTCGGGCACCCCGACAACGGTGATCTTGGCCTCGCTCCGGTCGTGCGCGACGCCGGAGATGATCGGCTGCTCCATCTCTGTTCCTTCGCTGTCGGGGTCGGAGACGACCCACGTGCCTTCCTTGGTGCTGAACGAGCTTCTGACGTGGATCGGCAGGCCGAAACGGCGAGCGTACTCAACGCAGCGCAGGTGCAGGATCTTCGCACCGCAGGCCGCCATCTCCATCATCTCGTCGTACGAGATCTTGGGAATCTTACGGGCGGTCGGGACGATGCGGGGGTCGGCGGTGAAGACGCCGTCCACATCGGTGTAGATCTCACACACGTCGGCGTTCAGGGCGGCGGCGAGCGCGACCGCCGTGGTGTCCGAGCCTCCCCTGCCGAGCGTGGTGATGTCCTTGGTGTCCTGGGAGACGCCCTGGAACCCGGCCACGATCGCGACCTGGCCGTTGTCCAGCGCCCCGCGTATCCGGCCGGGCGTCACGTCGATGATGCGCGCGCGGCCGTGCGAGGAGTCAGTGATCACGCCGGCCTGGGAGCCGGTGAACGAACGCGCCTCCTGACCGAGGTTGGCGATCGCCATCGCCAGCAGCGCCATCGAGATGCGCTCACCCGAGGTGAGCAGCATGTCAAGCTCCCGGCCAGGCGGGAGCGGCGAGACCTGCTGGGCGAGGTCGAGTAGTTCGTCCGTCGTGTCACCCATGGCGGAAACGATCACCACGACGTCGTTGCCGGCTTTTTTCGTCGTGACGATCCGCTGAGCGACCCGCTTGATGCAGGACGCGTCGGCGACGGACGAACCACCATACTTCTGAACAACGAGCGCCACGAGATGTCTCCGAAGCAATCTAGGGCTGTGGAGTTCACAGTCTACTGGCGCCCTAGCTGGGACCTTCTGATATGGCTCAGTATGTGGACGATCACACGGTTGTGCGCTCCTCGGCGACATCAAGCCGGGTATGGGCGACAAGTGCCTGAAGTGCCCGCATCGCCGCTCCGGCGTGGTTTCCCCAGGTGTTGAAATAGGAGTACTGCCACCACCAGAGAGCCTCCAGCGGGCGACCCGCACTGTGGTGCCGCAGACCGTGCAGGAGGTCGGCGGCCACCGCCGTCAGGTCGTCGGAGAGGCGGTACGGAGTGACCCCGGTGTCCTTGTAGGGGTCGAAGACCTCGGCGTAGTCGTCGACCGGCCCCAGCCGCTCGGCCAGCGCCGTTCGGACGGCGTCGACGTCCGGGTCCTCGCCCAGATGCGGTTCCCAGTTGCCCGACAGGATCACGTCCTGGCTCGCGCCGAGCTGCGCGCCGGCCGAGCTGACCTGCGCGACCTCCACCAGCAGCAGGGGCAGGATGGCGTCGCCGCCCTCGCCGCCCGCCAGGCGGGTCAGGCCGTCGATGTAGTTCTTCGCGTGCTCCGCGATCCGCTCCGCGAGAGCACTCCACGCGTCATCAGACATCAAGGAGCCTCCTTCCCTCGAACGCGCGGCCCAAGGTGACCTCGTCCGCGTACTCGAGGTCACCGCCCACCGGCAGACCGCTGGCCAGTCGTGTCACTTTCAGTCCCATCGGCTTGACCAGACGGGCGAGATAGGTCGCCGTCGCCTCCCCCTCAAGGTTGGGGTCGGTGGCGAGGATCAGCTCGGTGACCTGGCCGTCCGCCAGGCGGGTCATGAGCTCTCTGATGCGCAGGTCGTCGGGGCCGACACCGTCGATCGGGCTGATCGCCCCGCCCAGCACGTGGTAGCGGCCTCGGAACTCGCGGGTCTTCTCGATGGCCACGACGTCCTTCGACTCCTCGACGACGCAGATCACGTGGGGATCGCGCCTGACGTCACGGCAGATCCGGCACTCCTCCTCCGCGGCGACGTTGCCACAGACCCGGCAGAAGCGGACCTTCTCCTTGACCTCCAGCAGCGCGTGCGCGAGCCGTTTCACGTCGGCCGGCTCCGCGGCCAGCAGGTGGAACGCGATGCGTTGCGCGCTCTTGGGACCGACGCCGGGGAGCATCCCCAACTCGTCGATCAGGTTCTGGACGACCCCTTCGTACATGACCTAGAACCCGGGAAGCTGGCCGAGCCCGCCCCCGCCCCCCAGCCCCTGTGCGAGCGGACCGAGCTTCTCCTGCTGCAGGTCGGCCGCGGCACGCACGGCGTCGCGGATGGCCGCGATGACCAGGTCGGCGACGGTGTCCGCCGTCTCCTGGGGATCACCGGGGTCGATGGCCTCGGCGCTGATCTCTAGTTCGAGCAGCTCGCCCCCGCCGTTGACCGTGGCCACGACCAGGCCGCCGCCCGCGGAGCCCTGAACCTCCGCGTCGTTCAGCTCCTGCTGGGCGCTCACAAGCTGCTGCTGCATGAGCTGAGCCTGCTCCAGCAGCTGCTGCAGGTTGACATCCCCTGGGTTCACCGTCGTTGTGCTCCTCATTCGTGACATCGGTCGTCACGAGCCTACGGGTTCTGAGCCGGGTGTTGTACTGAAGCGAGCACGGGTTCCCTGCTGACGGGGATTAAACCTTCGTCGGGCCCCGGGCCCCCTCCAGACGTCCGAGACCCGACATGACACGCCCCGGAGCGGCCGCACACGGCGGCGTGTGATCGAAAGGTAACCGTCCGAAGGTTGCACACACGTTGCGATCGTCCGCTCACTCTTCGCGTGCCCTCTTTGATCGAACGGGTTGCGTGCGGGGTGCTGAGCCCCGATGCTTCCGCCATCGGCTCTGTTCCGGGGGGATATGTGTCCGACAGCCAGATGAGAGCCGTCCAGACAGCCGACCTCGACTCCTACGCGTCACGGCTGCGGCGCCTGCACGAGGCCCTGAGCGACGGTGAGCAGCCGGTGGCCGAGGGACCCAGAAGCGTGATCTCCTCGTCGTGGCGGCGGTCGCTGGACGCCGGGATCGACCTCGAGACCAGGTCGGCCCCGCCGGCCTTCGAGGGCCAGGACGTCCGGGAGGTCCGTTCGGCCCACCCGATGAGCGGGCTGCTGCCGATCATCACCGGCACCCTGCTGGGCGCTGCCGCCGAGGGCGACCAGATCCTGCTCATCGCCGACGCCGAAGGCAGGGTGCTCTGGCGGGACGGCGACCACCGGACGATGGAACGCGCCGACGAGGTGGGACTGGCCGCCGGCTTCGACTGGAGCGAGCGGGCGATCGGGACCAACGGCCTGGGCACCGCGCTCGCGACCCGGCGGCCCCTCCACGTCTTCTCCTCCGAACACCTGGTCAGGGCACTCCACATCTGGTCCTGCTCCGCCGCGCCGGTCATCGACCCCGACAGCGGCGGCCTGCTGGGCTGCGTCGACGTCAGCGGCACGACGCGCGCCATGCACCCGGCGAGCGTCGCCCTCGTCGAGGCCGCCGCGCGGCTGGCCGAGAGCCACCTCACACTGCGCATGCTCGAACATGACGAGCGGCTCAGACGCCGCCACGAGAGACAGGTGAGCGCGCTGCGCGGCGAGCCTGGCGCCCTGGTCACCGCGACCGGGCGGATCATCGCCGGTGACGACGCACCGCAGTGGGGTCACCGCATCCGCCTGCCCGAGGTGGGCCACCGTCTGGTCCTGCCCGACGGGCGGAGTGCCTTCCTTGAACCGCTCGGCGACGAGGGCTTCCTGCTCCGCCTCGCGGGTCCGGCGCGTGACCCCGTGCTGACCCTGTCCCTCCTCGGCACCGAGCACCCCTCGGCGTGCCTGGAGGGGGTCCGCCTGCCGCTCTCCCTGCGCCACGCCGAGATCCTCGCGATGCTCGCCCTCAACCCCCGGGGAATGACGGCCGCCCAACTCTCCTTCCATCTGTACGGCGACGCGGGAAATCCGGTGACCATCCGTGCCGAGGTCCACCGGCTCCGCATCCACCTCGGCCACACCATCGCCGCCAGGCCGTACCGCCTCACCTGCACGGTCGAGGCCGACTTCCTGGAACTCAAGCGGCTGCTCGCGGCCGGCGAGACCGCGCCGGTCGCCCGCGCCTACCGCGGCCCCCTGCTGCCCCGCTCCGAGGCGCCCGCCCTGCGCCGCGAGCGGGAGGAACTGGAGGGCCAGGTACGGGCCCGCCTCCTGCGGCGGGGCGACCCCGACGACCTCTGGGCCTACACCGAGACCGAGCACGGCAGGAACGACATCCAGATCCTCGAACGCCTCGCCGCCACGCTGCCCCGCCACGACCATCGCGCGGTGGCGGCCCGGATCCGCCTCAGCGGCGTCGACCTGCCCTGAGGTCCTCGCCATCTGGAAGGCGGGGATTCCCGTGCCGCCACGGGTGCGGCGGGTCTCCCGGTGACCACTTTCAGGGCGGACGTCCGAGACCTCCGGGACACGGGTGGGAGCGCGGCGTGCAGCCCGTCAGGTGTGGTCGATCTCACCGATGATCTGGCCACCCAGCTCGCGCTGGATGAGGGCCATCCCGGTGAGCGCGTCGACGTCGGCGTCCGCGTCGTTCAGCGGGTCGACCTCGTCGGCGTCGGGGGCGGCGCCGCGGTTACCCCGGGCGGGCACCGCGTCGGGCCAGGCCGCCTTGGCGCCGGTCTTGGCCACGGCCCTTGGACCGGCCTGGGCGGCGGCCCTGGCGGCCGAGCGGGCGGCGGCCAGACCGGGACCGGGGCCGGAGATCGGCGGGGGAGGCGAACCCGGGTCCTCCGGCATGGGGGCGTCCGGCCAGGACTCGTCCGTCGCGGGCGGGGTCTGACGCGCCGGGGCCGCCCGCTCCGCCTGCGGCGCGGGCGGAGCGACGGGGGCCTGCGCCTGACGGACGGGCGCCTGTGCCTGCGGCTGGGATGGCTGGGGGGTGGGCTGCTGGGGGGCCGGGGGCTGTCTCGGTGCCGGTGCACGACCCCCGCCCGACGGAGCGGGCCCGTTGCCGACAACGGCCTCGACCTTCCAGGTCCCGCCCAGAACCTCCTGCAGCACCGCCGCGACGACCGCGTCCTTGCCGCCCCCGGTGAAGTTCTTCATCGCGCCGACCTGCGCGAACCCCAGGGTTACGATCTTGCCCTCGACCCCGACGACCTGGGCGTTGGTGTTGACGTTGGCCCACACGACGATGCTGCGCCGCTTGAGCGCGGCGAGCACCTGGGGCCACGCCTGCTGCACGGCCCCGCCCCCGGAACCGGGCGCGGCCACCATGTCGACCGGCGCGGGCGCGCCGGGAGCCTGCTGAACGGGCGCCTGGGCCTGCTGCCCCGTAGCCGGTGCGCCGGGCCTGACCGCCACCGGCCAGTCATCGCCCTGGGCACCGGGCTGCTCGACGGGTGCCTTGACGGGTGCCTTGACGACGGGCGGTTCGGGCCGCTCCGCCTGTGGCGGGGGCGCCGCGTGGACCACCGGTGCCGGTGCCGGTGCCGGTACCGGAGCCGCGGCCTGCGGAGCGGCGTGCACGACGACCCCGCCCCGTTCCAGCCGCTCCAGCCGTGCCAGCAGCGCCGCCTCGCCCTGCGCCGCGCCGGGAAGCAGGATCCTGGCGCACATCAGCTCAAGGAGCAGACGGGGCGAGGCCGCACCGCGCATCTCGATCAGGCCCGCGTTGAGGATCTCCGCGGCGCGGGTCAGCTCGGCCGGGCCCATCGAGGCCGCCTGGACCTGAAGCCGCTCCAACTCGTCGCCTGGCCGGTCGAGCAGCCCGCTGGTGGCCGCCTCCGGCACGTTGGCCAGGATCACCAGGTCACGGAAGCGCTCCAGCAGGTCCATCGCGAACCGCCGGGGGTCGTGGCCGCCCTCGATCACCCGGTTCACCACCTGGAACACCAGCGCACCGTCGCGGCCGGCGAAGGCCGCGACCACGTCGTCGAGCAGGTCACCGTCGGTGTAGCCGAGCAGGGAGACAGCGCGCGCGTACGTGATGCCCGCCTCGTCCGACCCGGCGAACAGCTGGTCGAGGATGGAGAGCGAGTCGCGGGCCGAACCCGCGCCCGCCCGGACCACCAGCGGGAGCGCGGCGGGCTCGAACGGGACGTTCTCGGAGGTGAGGATCTCCTCCATGAGCGTGCGCAGCGCGGCCGGCGGGATCAGCCGGAACGGGTAGTGGTGGGTCCTGGACTTGATCGTCCCGATGACCTTCTCCGGCTCGGTGGTCGCGAAGACGAACTTCAGGTGAGGGGGAGGCTCCTCGACGAGCTTGAGCAGCGCGTTGAAACCCTCGCGGGTCACCATGTGCGCCTCGTCGATGATGTAGATCTTGAAGCGCGACGACACCGGCGCGAAGAAGGCCCGCTCGCGCAGGTCGCGGGCGTCGTCCACGCCACCGTGCGAGGCGGCGTCGATCTCGATGACATCGAGGTGGCCGGGGCCGGTGGGCGCCAGCGCCACGCAGGACTCGCACTCCCCGCACGGGTCGGGGGTCGGGCCCTTCTCACAGTTCAGGGAGCGGGCGAGGATGCGCGCGCTGGACGTCTTGCCACATCCCCTGGGCCCGCTGAACAGGTAGGCGTGGTTGATGCGCCCGCTGCGCAGCGCCTGGCGGAGCGGATCGGTGACGTGCTCCTGACCCTTGACCTCGGCGAAGGTTCCGGGCCGGTACTTGCGGTACAGCGCAAGACTCATGCGACGATCCCACCTGCGAGGGGTCCTGAAACGAAAGACCCCTCGCACACCCGCCAGAGCCCGCTTATCCTTGCTGCCTTCCGGCCCTGGGGAGGTTCACAGGATGACGCCGCGCGAGGGGTCGACCCTCAGTCTAGCCCCAGATCCGAGTGCTCGGGGTCGGAAATCCATGGTCCGCGCACCTCGAAAGTTGGGTAAGCTTCTCCACGGAGGATTCGCCTAGTTGGCCTAGGGCGCACGCTTGGAAAGCGTGTTGGGGGCAACCCCTCAGGAGTTCGAATCTCCTATCCTCCGCCTTCTCGGAAGGGGCGGCCCGCGTCGGCGGGCCGCCCCTTCCGGCGTTCGGGTCTCGGTTGGCCTTTTCCGGGGGTTCTTCCCCCTCCCCCCCGCCGACGCGGTGTCCACGTCCCGGGGAGGTCATCGGCTGCCGGGGCCGCCCCGGACCGGAATGCGGCCGGCGCTCCACGGCGGCGCGGAACCGGCCATGCCGAAAGTGCATGCCGGCAGCGAGACCGGAGCCGCCACGGCGGCCCATCGGCGGTGACGGCGGCGATGCGCGGGTCCACGCCCGACTCGCCGTAGATGTGCACCAGGTGGGTCTTGACCGTCGCCTCGGTGATGAAGAACCGCCTGGCGACCTCCCGGTCGCCCGCGCCGAACGCGCGAAGCGCCGTTAAAGGCGGCCATGCTAGCGTGATCACGCCCATATTTGCTTGTTTGGGATGATTGATAACCATCTCCTGAGCAGTCAGGCGAGAGCCCATGAAGATCACTCGTTGGGTCGCGGGTGGCATGACCTTGGCCGCTACGGCCGCCCTCACCCTGGTGTCCGCCGGTCCCGCGCAGGCCTTTCCCCAGGGCTCCTGCGGACATTCGTACCGCAAGGTAGCCAGCTATCCCATTGCAAAAGGGACAAAAGACGGGAAGGCATACGGCACCGTCACGCTGTACCACAGCAGCACCGCGCACAGGAAATGCGCCATTGCCCGGGTGGCGGGCTCCTACGTCGGACAGACGAGTTATCTGTACGTTGCGCTCTTCGTGGACAGGAACGAGAACAAGAAGTACGACGGCCCTGACACGGGGGTCGCCGATGGCAGCGCGCGCTACAAGTGGTTCGCGGGCCCGGTGTACACCTCCGCCGACCGCCTGTGCGTCCAGTTCACCGGGGCGATCAGGATCGGTTCCAAGCCCGTCGTCCACGGGGGCACACCAGAAGGCAAGTGGATGCACTGCGGTTAGACACGGCTCACCGCCTCTGACCCGGTGACGGGGAATCCTCGACGTGGAACGGCCACCGCGTGGTGCAGGGGACAGCGCGTCAAGTGGTTCACCACCGGCTACCGGAGCGGCGATCCCGGCAGGTGCGACACCTTCTCCGGCGACATCTGATAACTCCGGCGGCGCCTGCCCAGGACGCATCCGAAAGACGGCCTCCGAGCTGCGGCGATGAAGATCGGACAGGCGAGAGGCCGGATTCTCTCCTAAACTACGTACTGTGATCTTCAAGCTGGTCGGCGATGGACGGCCCTACCCCGAGCACGGTCTCTCGCATCGCGAGTGGGCGCAGATACCGCCGCGACAGGTCCGGCTCGACACGCTGATCACCACGAAAGCGGTGCTGGACCTGCACTCCCTGCTCGCCAAGGACTCCACGTTCTACGGCGACCTGTTCCCGCATGTGGTCCAGTGGCGCGGCGACCTCTATCTGGAGGACGGCCTGCACCGGGCCCTACGCTCGGCCCTGCACCAGCGCTCGGTGCTGCACGCCCGGGTCCTGGAACTGCCCGCGGAGAACTGAGGCCCCGGGCGGGATTTGCCGGGCTCGCGCAAGGGATGAAGCGGCGGGGAAAGACGGCAGAACGCCCTGGACGCCCCTGTCGGCGAACAGCTCCGCGGTGGCCCTTCCGATGCCGGACGCGGCACCGGTGACGACCGCTTCCTGAACACTCATGCGTTCC